>NZ_JBQFMH010000006.1:0-247584 GCF_056531745.1 Ruegeria sp. L12 | reverse complement strand
ATCAGAAAGGCACTCGCGCTCTGTTCAGCGCATCACTTTCTGCGTCAGCAACACGCTGTTTTTCAACAGAATCAGCCCAAAGCAGTCATTCACAACTGGGCTTTGCAAACCCCAGAAGCGCAACCAACCCATCTTAGCCTTAACAACAATAAATGTCCGTATTCCTCCCGGAGCGTTTCAAAACGTCCTTCCAATAATGGCGCTCTGTAAAATTCCTAGAAAATAGGCTGACAAAAAGTGCCAGCTCTATTCAATTGGAACGAACATCTTGGATGTTAGCCAAGCGGTTTGTATACGACCGCATCGATCTCGACCTTGGCATCCACCATGATTTGCGAACGGACTGTCGAGCGCGCCGGGCCACCATTAGGAAAATAGCTCGCATAGACTCGGTTGAACGTCCAGAAATCGCGAGGATCGTCCAGCCAGACGCCCACTTTCGCAATATCATCCAGTGTGCAATCAGCCAGCGCCAAAGCTGCAATCAGGTTTTCCATTGTTTTTCGGGTTTGCGCTTCAATGCCACCGGCTTCTATTTCGCCATTCTCCTTCATTGCCACCTGTCCGGATATGAATACAAAGTCGCCGGCTCTTACAGCTGGTGCGAAGGGTAGTGGTTGACCACCTGCACCTGTCCTGTCATCGCCCAAGCGCACAATCTTTCTCTCAGTCATTGAAGTAATTTCCTTCTTTTAGGTCTTTTCCGTAAGGAATGGGGTCCACGGCACCAAAGCTCGTAGTCGAAAGGGCCGCGCCGCGGTTCGCGAGTTCAGCAGATTTCACGGCGTCCTTGTTTTTCAGGTAAGCGGACAAGAAAATTCCGTTGAAACAGTCCCCCGCACCGGTGGCGTCTACCGCTGGGACTGATATTCCGGGAATTATGTGAATGCCTTGCCCGTCGGATACGGATACGCCGTCTGCACCAAGCGACAGCGCCACAACTTCAGCACCCAGATTGTGGTAGAAGTTGACGATATCCTCGGGGCTGTGAAGGTTCGTCAATTGACGGGCATCATCAAGCCCTGGCAATACAATATTGCACTGCCGCATCGCATCGTGAGTAACCTGTCGGGCCTTGTCCAAAGGCCAAAGAGCTGTACGCAAATTGGGATCGAAAGCAATTGAGATGCCAGACTGGCGCGCTACGTGGATTGCTTGCTGCGTTGTTGATTGTAACTCTGGACTTACCCCAAGACTGATCCCGGAAGTATAAAACATCTTGGCATCGGAGATTGCATCGTCTGGAATCTGAACCGGCGACATCCGGCTCGCGGCAGAGCCTTTCCGACGGTAAACGAAATGATGCCCGTCTCCATCGTGAAAGACAAAATAAAGCCCCGTGTCTTCACTGGAAGCAGATAACACGTGCTCGTGGTTCACGCCTTCTCTGGACCACAAACCTCTAAGCTTCTCACCAAATTGGTCATCTCCGACGCGGGAGATCAAAGCAACGTTCGTCCCCTGTCTTGCAGCAGCAACGGCGACATTGGAGACATCTCCGCCGAACCCGCTTTTAAATGAGCCATCCGGGCAAGCGGTCAGCTCGAACAGAGGTTCCCCGAGACAAATGAGGTCAGCCATATTGCACCTTATTGAATCCCGCCGCAATCAGCGGTTATAGGCCATGATTCCGCCCGCTATTGAACTTTGCCACGTGCCGCGACAGGGACTGGCCCAAGCGTATGATCGCCGCGAATGGCTTCAATCTGGTCAACCATGTTGGTCACAACACAGGCATGGTTGGGAATGATCCGGATGCGCTCGCCAACTTTTAGATTGATCTTGTCGGCTTTCAGAACGCCATGTTCCTCTGACAGACCCTGAACCAGAATGTCCGGGCGACCCATCACGTACCCGTGGCCCTCCAGTCCCAACAGATCTGAGGTCAACACTTTAGATCCCGCATCAATCACAGCCCGATTGTCTGCGGGGACTGAGATCACCGTGGCAAGCACACTTAGCGCACAGTTCTCCCAGGTACAGACGCCACGTGCCTGTAGGGAGCGGTCGTTATAGATGTAGGTGCCAATCCGATATTCAGTTGCAACTGGAACATCCTGCGCCTGCCACATGCCTGGTGAGCCGCCATGGGACACCACGTGCACAGGCAACCCGATCTCTTCGATTTCTCGTTTGGCTTTGGTGAGCCACTCTTGAACAGCAACCTCCTGGCCCACTGGTGGATAGGTCATTAGACCGAGGAACGTGACACCTGGTTGGCTATCGATATAACGTGCCAGATCTCGCGCCTCCTCAGGGGTGGTTACGCCACAACGCGCCGCGCCGGTGTCGCACTCTACAAGCACGCCCAGTGGTGTCGCGGCATCAAAAAAAGATTTCGATAAACCGTCAACGGTTTCGGTGTTGTCCGCGACAACAGACAATCTCACCTTCTCTGACAGGGCACGCAACCGCGCCAACTTGGCGTCACCGAGGATATTAAAGGTTATCAGCACGTCGTCGATACCACCCTCAGAAATCATTGCCTCGGCCTCGCTCACTTTCTGGCAAGTTATGCCAATAGCACCGGCCTCTAACTGGCGCTGCGCCAACATAGGGAGCTTGTGGGTTTTGATGTGCGGTCTGACGGCGAGCCCGTGTTTCGCACAATGGTCTTGAAAGCGGTCGATATTCGCTTCGGCGATATCCAGGTCGACCAGGACAGCCGGTGTGTCGATATCAGGAAAAATCATTCCACAACTTCCTCGTGAGGGTTTTTGACGATAGGCCAAATTGGGCGTGTCAGATTATTGTAGTGTGTTTTGGTGGGATCATTCGGATAGGGGCCTTCGACAGCTGCATAAATTATTTCGGCAGCGACGTCGGAGAAGGCACCGTGGAAATGGTTTGTAGATTTGACGACCAATATCTTTTTTTCAGTGACATCGATGCCGAGGTTGGTGAACAAGTCTGGCGAGAAGGCCTGACTTCGGTTTGAGTTCAAAACGACCTCTATCCCTCCCAAACGAATGACCGAGCAATCCCCCATGGGGACGACAGATGCACCAAAGCTTTGAACTGCATTGCGTTGATTGCGGACAACTGTGACCGTGGCGTCAATTGGGTTGCCTGCGAGAGCCGACGTTTTGCCCCCGAAGCGTAGATCGAGTACAGCGCCTTCTCCGGCCGCATGGCATAGGCGAACAGCCATGGGATCCCATATCGTGCCGAATGCGACAGATTTGAGGCTTTGAGCAATGGCCTCTTCAAGGATCAGGGTTGAATCCCCTGCGACGCCTCCGCCTGGGTTATCCCACACATCCGCCACGACCACAGGTCCTTGCGCGGCAATCTGAGCCTTTCTCAATGCTTCAACCGGAGACAGGTAGTCTGGCTTTGTCTGTCCTCGGAACGAAAATAGCTCCATTCCCAAAGTCCGGGCTATACTGTCGGCTTTGGCCTGATCATCATCGGTCAAAACGACGATTTTGGCACCGACATCTGGGGAATCGCCGGCCATAAACCCGTGAATGACAGAAGCTGAGAGAACTTCCCCCTTTGCCTCCATTTGGTTCAACTGATCGACAAATCCGCGCATGGGTTCTTGGCTGGTTGGCAGGACATCCAACATACGAACGTCAAAAACTGAGATAACGGGCCGAATGTCTCCTTTGATCGTCCGCAGTGTCAGATCGACACAGGCTTCTCCTGCTTCAACAAAATCAGTATGCGGAAATTCTTTGAACACAGTGATTATGTCAGCATTCGATACACGTTTCTGGCTGAGATGACTGTGCGGGTCGAAACTGGCTCCGATAACCGTCTTAGGGCCGACAATAGCACGAACGGCTTCGATCAAATCACCTTCGCAATCCACACACCCTTCGGCAATCATCGCGCCGTGCAGGCCAAGAACAACGCCGTCCAAAGGCAAAGCAGAGGTCACCTGATCCAGGACCTCATGTTTCAGCCGCGCCCATGTTTCACGGTTTAGCAACCCGCCCGGTTCCGCCCATGTGGCGGTGCCCTCGATCAACGCCAGCTCATTGACCTGTGCCCGTTTTCTCAGTGCCGGAAACACAGCGCTGCACAACGTGGGGGTAACAGGGTGTTCGCCGGGTGGTGCGTAAAAGCTCTGCTCGAAATCGGAAAAATCCGTGCGCAGGGGGGAAAACGTATTTGTTTCGGTCGCAATGGACGCACAGAAAACCCGCATGTCTAATCCAATTCGTTGTTTGGGTCGGAGACCAGAAACTGATCTCCGACAAGAGGTGCTGCCGGTTGGTTCCGGCAGTCAGGGAGGATCAATCGAGGTAAGACGCGTTGTTGGCGTTCTCTACCGCAGCCTTGAAACTTGCCAAAAGCTCGGCCGCTTTCTCATCCAGATTTTCCTGTACATGCGCTTCAAATGCAGGCTGGGTTGCAGCCGCCATGGAACTGCGTTGCTCGTCAGTCAGGGCCGTTACTTCAATCTGATCCATGAGGCCCGCAAGACCTCTATCTGAGGATTCGATGATCCGTGACAGACCGCGACTTGCAGTTACGCAGTTTTCAGCAGCCGTACGGATCGTGGCCTGCTCGGCCTCGGACAGGCCCTCAAAGAAGGCGCGGTTGATCATGAAGGTGTAGGGTGAAAACAAATGGTTGGTCAGCGTCAGATACTGCTGAACTTCGGCAAAATTGGCAAAGGAGATGATCGGGACCGGATTCATCTGGCCGTCAATCACGCCGGTTTGAAGGCCGGAATACACCTCGCCCCAGGACAGGGGATAGGCTTCGGCGCCCAAGGCTTGCACGATCTTCTGATGCGACGGCAATGTCATAGTGCGGATGCGAATGCCATCAAAGTCCTTCAAGTCCGCAATAGGTCTCTGAGAATTGGTGACCGCAAAGAAACCGCCGGTATCAGGGAAGCCCAGCACCACAACATCACCCAGTTCTGCTTCGATATCTGCGGCCAGGGCTTCGCCGAACTCGCCGTCAAAGACTTCGTAGGTCGAAGCGTTGCCATTAAATGCGAATGGTAGATTCAGCACATCAATCCGCGGGTAGTAGCTTGCCAAGGCGCCAGTCGATGTCAGGGTTGCCTGAATGATGCCGTCCCGCACCTGCTGCACATGCTCGGCGGCGGAGCCCAGTTGGTTTGATCCAAACACTTCGACCGTGACGCTGCCATTGGTGCCGGAATTCACGAGGTTGGAGAACACGGCCGTACAGGCGTGCGCCGGATTCTCAAATGGATCTGTTTTGTTGTCGTGCCCGAATTTGATGACGCCACCTTCGGCCAGCGCACTGGTTGCAAGCATGGTTGCGGTAAGCGCCGCACCTGTCAGAATAGTCTTCATTTTTCTTCTCCTGTTGGTTTGGATTTCGTAGGGAATTTACTGAGCAAAGCCCAACATCCGGGGCAGCCAAAGGGCTGCGTCCTCCCAAAATGCAAAGGCAAATAAGATAGCGATTTCGGCAATCAGAAACGGGAACAGCTTGATGGAAATCCGCTCCAGCTTTTCGCCGGTGACGGACGACAGAACAAACAGACAAGCGCCCACCGGCGGGGTCATCAACGATATGTTTAGGGCCAGAACAAAGATGATCCCGGCGTGAATAGGTTCCAGGCCAACCTGCTGTGTGAGCGGAACCAACACCGGCGCAAGAATGATCAGGATGGCGGTGATATCCATAACCATACCAACAATCAGCAGCAATCCGATGATGATCGCGATAACGGCATACCGGTTATCTGAAAGGCCAAGAACGGTTTCCGCAATCAGTTGAGGAATGCGCTCAAAGCTCATCCACCAGCCGAGAATGCCAGCGAAGGCGATAATCACAAAGATAACGCCAGTGATACGCGCCGTACGGACAAGCATCGCATAGAAGCCTTTGAACGTCAGCGACCGATAGACAAAAATCCCGATGAACATCGCGTAGGCCACAGCAATCGACGCAGCCTCTGTCGGGGTGACGATCCCGCCCAGAATGCCCCCCAGGATAATCACAGGCATCGCCAATGCGGTCAGTGAGGAAACAAATGTGTCCCAGACCTCGCGAGGGGTTGCACCGCGCAGTGCTTTTGGAAGGTTTTCACGCTTGCCACCAATGGCGATGACAGCCATGCAGACGATGCAGATCACAAGGCCCGGCAAAACCCCTGCTGCGAACAGGCCTGCGATGGAAACACCCATTAGCGACCCATAAACAACCATCAGCCCCGAGGGCGGAATGGTTGGGCCGATGATGGATCCCGCTGCCGTGACCGCACAGGCATAATCACGCTTGTAGCCTTCTTTTACCATTGCAGGCACAAGTGTCCGACCAAAGGCGGCCGCGTCCGCAGTCGCCGAGCCGGTTAGTCCAGCGAAGAAAACCGAAGCCAGCATGTTGGTATGGGCCAGCCCACCACGGAACCGTCCAACCAGAACCTGAGCCAGTTTCACAAGACGACTGGTGATCCCGATGTCATTCATGATCTCACCGGCCAGAATGAAGAACGGCATGGCAAGAAAGGGAAAAATATTGAGGCCATTGAATATCTTGCTGGGACCAATCGCCAAGAACTGCGTTCCGCCCATGTCAATCAGACCCACGACGCCGGCAAGGCCAATGGCAAACCCAATCGGCATCCCGAACAAGATAAGAGCGACAAAAACGATTGCGACGATCACAGCGTTTCCTCCGCCTCAGTGGCAAAGGGTGGCTCGTCGATATGCGACCCCATATCCCGAAACAGGACCAGCACCAGCTGTACGGATGACAGTGCCGCCGCGACGGGAATGGCTGCGTAGAACGGAGCAAGGCTGGCGCCAAAAATCATCGCTTGGCGGGGAGCTCCACTTTCGGCGAAGCTGATTCCAAAAAACGCGACGTATAAGAACAAAGCCAGCGCCAAAACGTCCATCGCAACCAACAGAGTACGGCGCAAACCGACAGGAAGTATCATGATGAATGCGGTCAATCCGATGTGGTCCCTGCGCGCGATTCCGGAAGAAACTGCAAGCAATGCGGCCCAGATCATCAGGTAGCGGGCCAGCACCTCGGGCCACGGGAGTTGCCAGTGAAAATAGTAGCGGTCGACTACGCCAAGCCAGACATCCAGCACCAAGGACAACATCAACGCGGCGACGATACCCTCGACGACTGAATTTATTTTTGCGCTTGCGGTTGCAAACCAGCCTGACATTCGCACTCCTCCCCAGGACCCGAATCTGTAACTTGGTTACACCTTGCGCGATCGGGGTCTATTTTTCAACGAAAAAATGTAACTTAGTTTCTTTATAGCTGCCAAAATTAGGGAAATTTCGCGAATATCGGTGAATATCTTGCTCACTCACAGCGATGCATGTAACTAAGTTTCATAAGTGACCAGGAGAAAATCACGCACATGCCGAACCAACCGCGCCCTGCCTCAGACGAAAACGCGCCCCCGCATAAGGGCCGTATTGGCGCTGTAGATCTAATCCCGGCACTGCATAACTCGCAGACCAAACTGGCGGTTCAGGAGCAGAAAGTCGCTGACTACGTAAAGGACCATCTCAACGAAATCAGCTCGATGACCATCGGGGATCTCGCGGAACGTTGTTCGGTCAGTAAGCCAACGGTTGTGCGGTTCTGCCGTAGCCTCGGCTGTGAAGGCTTTCGGGACTTCAAACTTCGCCTGGCCCAGAACGTCGCCGTCAGCGCTCAGTACTTATACAGAAATGCCGGTGAAGAAAGCTCTGACGCGAATTCAGCGATTGACCAAGTCTTGGGGGCATTGTTCGCGACCCTGGATGTCATGCGCGGTCAAATCGACACGGAAAGGCTTGAGGAAGCAAGGGATGCCTGCCTAGACCGGCGGCAAATCCTTTTCGCGGGAATAGGAGGAGGATCCTCTCTTGTCGCTCAGGAAGCATCCAATCGCTTTTTCAGGCTCGGAATTCCATCATTCTTTGTGAATGACAGCTACGTCCTGCAAATGCGTGCGGCAGCGCTTGGACCCGAAGATGTTCTTTTTCTCGTTTCAGCAAGTGGTGAAGCTGACGCAATTGTTGGTGCCGCCGAGGTTGCCAATGGCTACGGCGCGACTACGATCAGCATAACAAAGCCCAACACAAGGCTTTCGGATATATCTAAGATTGCCCTTCTCACAGAACTGCCGGAAGACAGCGATATCTATAAGCCGACCGCATCGCGATACGCCCACCTCGCGATTGTCGACGCATTGGCAATGACCGTAGCGCAAGAGATGACTGACGAAACAAAAGAAAATCTTCGGCGAATTCGGGCATCCTTGACGGCTTACCATGGAAGAACTGGGCCACAGCCTTTGGGCGACTAAGGCAAAGGTTTCGGGATTGCAGCGAATGTCCGGAAACCGGGGCGCAAGCGCCGAAACGAAAAGAAGATCTCAAGTTTCGCTCTGGGTCGTAGGCCGAATTTTGCAAAGTCCGGTTTCTGCGCTTTCTGTAATTGGGGCAACGCGCGGCATCGACCAAAGTGGGCTCACTACCCGTATACGCTGCTTTCGGCACGAACCTCGACTCCTGAGATTCGAACGACCGCACTTTGAACGAGGTGACCGAAGATCAAAGGCTTGCGCCAAATTTCCGATGACCGGTTCCGTTGCGCCATCTCGAAGGAGCTTGCTGCATGAGCATTCGGCAGCAGCGAGCCCAAAGTTGCCAGCGGTGCTCAGGGCGCGAAGGTCTGCGATGCGCAGTAAAGCGGACTTCTCAAAGTTCCGAGTACCTGACGAAATCGCCCTTAACCAAACGACGAACATGCAGGGGTGTCGTCAGGCAAACTAGCCGTTCGCAGCATTCCAACAGAATCTCCGTGCGCAACCCATAATTGCTTAAAGGTTGCTTGGACATCGTTGGTCCCTCACTTTGATCATCGCCCACACTATGTCGGCGTCAATTAGTTAAGTGCTTGGTCTCCACTTCGAAAAATCTGACTTTGTCAAAGCCAGACCGACGCCTCACAAAAGTGATTAGGAATAAGGCGAATAGCAGAACTATGGATTCAATGGATCAGGATGGATAGTCTTCCGTGCAGGGGAGGACGGAAGTGGAACGTCGCCTTACTAACATCTTGAGTGTTGACGTCGTGGGCTACTCGCGGCTGATGGAACGCGACGAGTCAGCGACCTTGGCAGCACTAAAGTCGCACCGGTTGGAACTCATTGACCCCTTTACGGCGAGTTTTGGTGGCAAGACGATCAAGTTGATGGGTGATGGCGCACTGCTGGAGTTTGAGAGCACCGTACAGGCAATGAAATTTGCCGTTTCTGTACAAAACGAAATGCTTTCTCGAAATTCGGACGTTCCAGAAAATGAAAAAATTGTGTTTCGGATCGGCATAAACATCGGAGATGTGATTGCCGAGGACGGAGACATATATGGTGATGGCGTTAATGTCGCTGCCCGCCTTGAAGGCTTGGCTGAGCCCGGAGGTATTTGCATTCACCGCAGCGTGCGGGACCAGGTGCGGGACAAACTGGATCTGAATTTCGAGGATCTGGGTGAGACCGAAGTCAAGAACATAGAGAGACCAGTCCGGGCCTTCGAAGTCGTTCTGGATGGCAAGGCCAAGGCGTTGGCTATATCAGAGCCAGTTGCGCATACGAAATCACACATATCCAAGTGGGCGCCAACTCTAGTCGGTGCAGCATGCATCTGTTTGGTGCTGGTTGCGGTCATATGGTGGCGATCCAGAGATGTGGCACTCCTGACCGAACAAGAGGAGTTGGCGCTTGCCATCCCGGACGAACCTTCCATCGTCGTTTTGCCCTTTGAGAACCGCTCAACAGTTCAAGAGGTCGGCTATCTGGCGGAAGGTTTTGGAACAGCGATCACGACTCAGCTTTCGAAGTTTCCACAGCTATTTGTGATTGCTGGTTCGACTTCGATTACCTTTGCGGACAGCTTGGTCAAACCGCGAGAAATAGGTCGAGAGCTCGGTGTGCGATATGTTCTGTCAGGTAGCGTTCAGAGCGTTGGCGAGAATACTTCAATTAACTCAACACTTATAGAGACAGAGTCGGGACACGCTCTATGGTCGGAACAATATGACATTGCCGTCGAGGAAGTGTTTTCTGCTCAGGCCGACCTTGTACGGGAAATCGCATCAACCCTGAAAATAGTAGTTGAGGAAGAAGAAGTCGCGTCGCTGAAGAAACGACCGACCGATGATCTTGAAGCGTATGAGCTATTTCTGAGGGCCGTTGCCAAAAGCAAGCTGTTGAATACTGCAAGTCGGCAAGAGGCAATTGACCTGCTAGAGCAAGCTATAGTGCTCGATCCAGACTACCTTTCTGCACATATTGAACTGAGCGGTCGCTATCTTAGCCTTTGGCGTTTCGGTGGGCCGGACGATCCGAAAACTGCACTGAACAAAGCTCGTCAACATGCAGAGCGCGCATTGGAACTGGATCAATCTGACTATCGTGTTCAACATCGCTTAGGACAGTTACACTTGTTTGCCGACCACGATCACCAACTCGCTTACCAAGCGTTTCAGCGCGCAATTCGGGAGAACCCGAATGATCCTGAGGTCTTGTATGACATGGGTTTTTTGCGCTCGCTCATGGGTGAGCCAACCGAAGCGATTGAATGGAACAATATGGCAAAGAGGGTCAACCCGCGTTATCCCGGCTGGTATAATTTTAACGCGGCCCTTTCTCATTTTCTAATCGGAGATTACGAACAGGCAATTCTGCTGGCAAAAACCGGTATCTCAACTTATCCAAGATCGCTTCCTCCGCGCCGCATCTTGGTCGCAACCCTTGCAGAAATGGGACGTCTGGAAGATGCACAGGTTGAAGCAAAAAAATTACTCGAAATCAGGCCGGACTTTCGTGTTTCTACACACAGAAACACGCCCTTTATGCGTTCAGAGGACCAGGACCGGTATTTTGGTGCGATGATTGTTGGTGGGTTGCCCAAATAGCAAGGTTTTCGAAACCCTGAATACTGTCAGGACGTGAAGTCTCCACTTTTTGTAGCATAGTTGCTTGAATAAGCCCGTCCGCTCCTCGGGATCAACAAAGCTCGCTGATGAATGTCTGGTTTGGGCTGCCACCAGTCACTGATGCAAATGGCAGCGAACGGAGGCATCAGCCCATCCTGTTCATTTGTCGGATTGCAACGAAGGACCGGTTTACCCGAGCCAAGTTTGCTCGGCACATCTCGCTTGAGTTGAATTGCTTCGTCCTCATGGTAGCGAGAAGACAAAGTCCGGTTGCGTTGAGAATCTCAATTTCAAGATTCTATTTCTTTCAGGGCAACGCTGCCGTTCGCAATCTAATTGCACATTGAGTAACGTGCATGAGATCAAAGACCAAATTCATCGGAAATAGTTGAAACCAAATGCTTCCCGAACCGGCTCAAGCCGACTTTCCCGGCCAGCGAATTGCCGAGCTCAGCAGAAGCTAATTTTCGGCTCTATACATCCGGCTCTTCTCTCAGTATGGACAGCGCTTCAAATATGATCCGTGTGTTGGACGCTCTGAGGGTGACCGCATCACCTCAGAGAGCCGAGCCATGAAACCCACACTTGCAACTGCGCTGAGGCGCAAAGGATATGACACGCTGACCCCTGTCCAGGAGGCTGTAACCGCGCCTGAGTTGCAGGGGCGGGACCTGTTGGTTTCAGCGCAAACGGGATCGGGCAAAACCATCGCGTTCGGCCTGGCTATCGCACCAACCCTTCTGAGCGATGCGCAAGTCTTTGGTACGGCACACGCACCCTTGGCACTGGTCATCGCACCAACACGAGAGCTGGCACTGCAAGTCAAACGAGAGCTGGGATGGCTATATGCCGATGCCGGGGCATTCATTGCCTCGTGCGTTGGCGGCATGGATATGCGCGACGAGCGTCGGGCGCTGTCGCGTGGGGCACATATCGTTGTCGCGACACCAGGGCGGCTGCGGGACCATATCATGCGTGGCTCGATTGATTTGACAGCCGTGCGCGCCGTGGTCCTGGATGAGGCCGACGAAATGCTTGATCTCGGGTTTCGTGAGGATCTGGAGTTCATACTTGAACAAACGCAAACAGACCGCCAAACGTTGTTATTCTCGGCCACGGTTCCCCGCGCCATCGTCAACCTGGCCACCCGCTACCAAATAGATGCCGAGCGTATAAGCACTGTCGGTGAGCGTACCCAGCACACAGATATCGAATACCGTGCGATGAGCGTCGCCCGCCGAGATGGCGAAAATGCAATCATTAACGTATTACGTTTTTACGAAGCTCCGAACGCCATAGTCTTTTGCAACACGCGCGCCATGGTCAGTCGTTTGACAGCCCGTTTGTCGAACCGCGGATTCTCGGTTGTTGCACTTTCCGGTGAACTGACGCAAAGCGAAAGATCCAACGCCTTGCAGGCCATGCGTGACGGCCGTGCCCGTGTCTGTGTGGCGACCGATGTCGCCGCGCGGGGGATTGACCTGCCGAACCTGGACCTGGTGATTCACGCCGAACTGCCCAACAGTCATGAAACCCTGCTGCATCGCTCAGGCCGAACCGGGCGCGCAGGGCGCAAAGGAGTCAGCACGTTGATCGTTGCTCCGGCTTCGTTCAAAAAGGCCCAAAGGCTGCTGAAGTTTGCCAAATTGACGGCTGATTGGGGCGCCGCACCTTCTGCAGAAGAGGTTAAGGCGCAAGACTTGCAGCGGATGTTCGGCTCGGACGACTGGCGCTCTGACATATCAGAGACTGAGCGTGCATCAGTCGACGAACTAGTGACCAAATTCTCGGCAGAACAGCTCGCCGCTGCGTATGTCCGCCAATACAATCGGGCGCATTCCGCCCCGGAAGAGTTAGACGACATCAAGGAAGCGGCACCAAAGCAGCGCGAGCCCTTTGGTCCGAGTGTTTGGTTTGCCCTGTCGGAAGGGCGCAACGATAATGCGTCTCCGAGGTATCTTCTTCCTATGGTGTGCAAGGCGGGAAACATCACCAGATCCGATGTTGGTGCTATCCGCATTGCTGACGACAAAACCTATATCGAAATTCGCGAAATCAGCGTTCCCGGATTTTTGGACGCGATCGGTCCGGAAATGAAGATCGAGGGTAGCAAGGACATTGTACGGTTGGACACAGCCCCCGATTTTTCAGTCACTGCCAAGACAGGCCTCAAGCGGAGTGCTAAAGGCAAAAAAGAACTGGTTAAGACCACAGATAAACCAAGCCGATTTGTCGAACCGCAGCCTGCAAAGGTACGAAAAAAGACTGCTTCAAAGCCCACTGGAAAATCTAAAACGGATGCCAGGCCGAAACGCGATGGCGACGGGCCTGGCAACCCGGACAAAAAAACCGACCGTCGCCCGAAGGGCCCACCGCCGCCCAAGGGTAAGCCAAACAGCAAGAAAAACCGTGCACGTGCTGCGGCGGCAAAGGGTGGCAACGCAGTTCCGAGGCGCTCAAAATAGGTCGATGCGTTTGCCAACGGCCTTCAGCAATCGTTAATTCATTTAAGGATCGCTGAATCGCGATAGTCTTTCCCGACATTCGCGACACGTCAAAATCACGGGGAACTGCGCACTCAGATATTGCAGGGGGCGTCTTGGCTCAGACCCTGATCCCCGCATTACCCAAGGCGAGCGATCTAAAATGCCTCGCCGACCGTCCCCAAGGCGCGCAGGTATACTCGCCAATCCCCGGGAACGAGTACGATTTTAGTCGACGAAATCGCCGCCAATGCCGCTTATCTGATCACGTGAACAGCACACTGCGCATGTCTGACAACGCGTGCTGCCGTAGATCCCAGAAGGTAGTCCTGCAGGCCGGGCTGATGGCTTGCGACAATGATGCAGTCGACATCCTTTGAAGCTGCATAGTCAAGAATACCGCGGCCAGCGTGGCCCTCGACGACTTCAATCGCGGCATCGGGCATATCCACCAGCAGGGGCTTCAACTTCTCGCTGATCGCAGCCTTGGCGATGTCGAAATGGTTCTCGGGCAGCAAGTCACTGGTGTATTGTGGCAGGTGTTCGACCACATGCAGCAGGGTCACGGTGCCGTTTTCCTGGCTCAGCGCCCGTGCAACACGGAGCGACTGCGCCACGTCGCGGTCTGCGTCAAAGGAAACGGGGACAAGAATATTCCGATACATCAGTGTAACTCCGAAAAAAGCAACGACCAGAGACCGCGCGCTGCGCGCACTCTGGTCGTTGAAGTATGACCTACAGCATATTCGAGGAGAGTGGCTGCATGGTCGGGGAAGGTCATGTCACGCGGCCACGAACATGTCTTTGTACTGGTCGCGCAGGATGTTCTTTTGAACTTTACCCATGGTATTGCGGGGCAGTTCATCCAGCAGGATCAGTTTGCGGGGGTGCTTGAACCGCGCCAGACTGCTGCGCACGGCCTCCATCATTGCATCCAGATCGGGGGATTGGCCGGGCTCGGCCACAATCACGCCCACAACGGTTTCGCCGAAATCCGGATGGGGTACACCAACAACGGCGCTTTCCAGTACGCCGGGCTGATCATCCAGCACCAATTCGATTTCCTTGGGATAGATGTTGTAACCGCCCGAGATGATAAGGTCCTTGTTGCGACCAACGATATGGACATAGCCGTCCTCGTCGATGCGCCCCAGATCGCCTGTGATGAAGAACCCGTCCTCACGCAGCTCGGCGGCGGTTTTTTCCGGCATCTGCCAGTAGCCCTTGAACACGTTGGGTCCGCGCACCTCGATCTCACCAATCTCGCCCTGTGGCAGGGCGTTGCCATCGGAATCGCAGATTTTCAGCTCGACCCCCGGCAGCGGCATACCCACGGTTCCCGCGCGGCGGTCGCCGTCATAAGGGTTCGAGGTGTTCATGTTGGTCTCGGTCATGCCATAGCGTTCCAGAATCCGATGGCCGGTGCGCTCTTCGAACTGCACATGGGTCTCTGCCAGCAACGGGGCCGAGCCCGAGACGAACAGGCGCATATGCGCGGCCAGATCCTTGGTGAACCGGTCATCGTCCAGCAGGCGGGTATAGAAGGTCGGTACGCCCATCATGCAGGTTGCGCCCGGCATCCGCCCGATGATCTCATCCAGATCGAATTTGGGCATGAAAACGATGCTGCTGCCCGCAGCCAGCGTGACGTTGGTCGCCACGAACAGTCCGTGAGTGTGAAAGATCGGCAGCGCGTGCAGCAGCACGTCGTCGGATGTGAAACGCCATTCCTTGACCAGCGTTTGTGCATTCGACAACAGGTTGTTCTGGGTCAGCATCGCGCCTTTGGATCGGCCCGTGGTACCCGAAGTGTAAAGGAACGCCGCAAGATCGTCGCCGTCGCGCTCGACGGTGTCAAAGCTGGCGGGCATGGCTGCGGCCTGATCCATCAGGCTGCCGCTGCCATCAGCGTTCAGGGTTTCAACCTTGGCACCCAGCTGCGCGCCCACAGGGGCCAGCTTGTCTTCGCTCCGGCTGTCGCAGACGATCAGCGCGGCGCCGCTGTTTTCGATGAAATAGGTCAGCTCATCCACCGTATAGGCGGTGTTGAGGGGCAGGAACACCAGACCGGCCTGCGCGCAAGCAGCATAAAGCGCAAGCGCCTCGGGTGATTTCTCGATCTGCGCCGCAACGCGGTCACCGGGTTTCAGGCCCAGTTGTGTCGCCACGTGAGCGATCTGTGCAGCGGTGCTCAGAAAATCCTGGTGCGAAATCACCGAACCGTCGAGCAACTGCAAAAAGGGTGTGTCTTTACCGGCATGAGCGCCGAACAAACCGTCATAGAGAGGATTGGCCATAAGGGTTACCTTTCCTGTGTCGATGTGAGTGAGGCCGACGCCGCAAGCGACTTGGCCTCGGACGAGGCGATGACCTCGCGGGTATTGGCGAATTGCTCGTGGTTCTGAGCTACGCGGCCAAGGTCATAGAGATAGTTGACCATGGTGCCACCGGACTGCGCCCGGCCTTTGTCCGATGTATCGGCATCGGCATGAACCGCATAAACCAGCGCGCCGTTGCCCAGATGGAACCGGGCCACCGGGTCGAATGGCATGTTGCCCCGGCCCTTGGCGTTCAGCAGGTAATGCGCCGCCAGAGCTTTCATCTGATCGGGCTTTTCGACGTCCCATTCGATGTCTTCCTGCGTCAGCCACTTGGTCAGGCCCGGAATGGGCGACAGGGTGACAAAGGTCTTCAGCCCCGACAGCTCTGCCGCCAGATCCGAGGCCACCTGCTTGATCAGAGAGTTGCCGAACGAAATGCTGGCCAGCCCGGCCTGACAGTTCGAGATCGAATAGAACACAGCCGTATCCGCCTGATCCTGCGGCAGCGGATCACGGTCTTCGGCCAACAGTGCCTGAACCGAGCCCGGGATACCCTGGTTCAGCGCCACTTCGACAAAGATCAGCGGCTCATCGGGCATCGAGGGGTGGAAGAAGGCAAAGCAGCGCCGGTCGGTGGGCTCCAGCCTGCGGCGCAGGTCATCCCAGCTATCGATGGCATGGACCGCTTCATAGGCGATGATCTTTTCCAGAATATGTGCCGGGCTTTCCCAGCTGATCGGGCGCAGCACCAGAAAGCCGCGGTTGAACCAGCTGGCGAACAGGTGCCGGAAATCCAGGTCCAGCGCCTGCAGTTCCGGTTCCTTGCCGCCCAGCCGCAGCAGATCGGCGCGCATCTGCACCAACGCGCCGGTCGCACCGGGCACCCGATTCAGACGGCGGATCATTTCCTGCCGGGCCGGTTCCACCGCAGCCGCAAAGCTGCGATAGGTCGCTTTCGAGGGATCACGCTCGTATGCGTCCAGCGACGACCGCACCGCCTCGGGGTCGATATTCATGGCCGAGGCGAGGTAGCGGAAGAACTCCAGCTTTTCATCGTCGTCCAGAGTGTCGAACCGGGTCAGGATTTCCTCCGCCAGTGCCAGCCCCGAGGTCTCGCCCGCTGACCCGACCAGCGCATCGGCCAGTTCGGTCAGCGGTCGGCCGTCGAGAGCCGCCGCGCCCGAGCGGCGATAGCGCCGCTCGAACACGGTGGACAGAAGATCCGCCAGCAGGGTCATACTGCTGCTCCCATCACCAGGTCAGGCAACCAGGTGGCCAGACCGGGGAACAGGCACAGCAGGACAATCGCGATCACCATGCAGGCCACGAAGGGGAGAGAGCCTGTCAGAATGGTCTTCAGCGAGATGTCGGGCGCGATGCCGTTGATCACATAGAGGTTCAGGCCGACAGGAGGCGAGATCAGACCAATCTCCATGTTGATGGTCAGCACAACCGCGAACCAGATCGGATCGAAGCCAGCGGTGGTGATGATCGGCAGCAGGATCGGTGCCGCCATCAGGATCACCGCAACCGGCGGCAGGAAGAACCCGGCGATCAGCAGGAACACGTTGACCGCGCCCATCAGCACCCAGCGGTTCACGTCCAGCGTACCGATCCACTCGGCAATCGCCTGCGTGATGAACAGCGAGCTGAGCATGTACGAGAACACACCGGCGGCTGCGATGATGAACAGGATCATCACGCTTTCCTTGGTGCTGTCGCGCAGCACGACCCAGATGTCCTTGGGGTTCCACAGCTTGTAGATGATCATCGCGATCAGCAGACACAGCAGGGCACCAACAGCGGCAGTTTCCGACGGTGTGGCGATGCCGCCATACATGGCGTAAAGCACACCCAGAATGATGCCGAGGAAGGGCAGCACGCGCGGCAGGATCTCGAACCGTTCGGCCCAAGTGTAGCTGCCGGAACCCAGACGGGTCGCGTCACCGGATTTCCAGGTCGAATACAGCGACCAGGCCATGAACAGACCCACCAGCATCAGGCCCGGGATCACACCGGCCAGGAACAGACGGCCGATCGAGGTCTCGGTGGCGATGCCGTAGACGATCATGGTGACCGACGGCGGGATCAGGATGCCCAGCGTACCGCCCGCGGCGATCGAACCGGCAGCAACACCGTCGGGATAGCCGCGCTTGCGCATCTCGGGGATGCCCATCTTGCCGATGGCGGCACAGGTGGCGGGCGATGAGCCGGACATGGCGGCAAACAGCGCGCAGGCACCAAGGTTCGAGACAACCAGACCACCCGGAACGCGGGTCAGCCAGCGCTCAAGCGCTTCGTAGAGGTCGGCCCCGGCCCTCGTCGAGGCGATGGATGAGCCCATGATGATGAACATCGGGATCGATAGAAGGGCAAAGTTATCAAGCTTGCCGAACAGAATCTCCGGCATCAGTTCCAGTGAACGGGGGCCGTCGAAGATGATCAGGAACCCGGCCGAAACGATCAGCAGACCGATGGCGACCGATACACCCGAGAACAGAACAAGAATGGTGGCGATGGCGACGATAGCGCCGAGCAGAAGGGGATCCATCGGCTTTACTCCAGACCAAAGGGTTTATCGATGCCGAGCAGGACGGCGACGAGGTCGGCGATCAGCTGCAACAACAGCAGGCCAAAGCCAACCGGGATGGCAAGATAGGGAATCCACAGGCGCACTCCCCAAACGGTGTCGGATTTCCAGCCGCGCTCCCACGCGAAATGCCAGTATTCGTAACCGTAGAACAGCATGACCGAGACGATGATGATGGACAGAACCGAGGTCAGGATCGCCATGAAGAACCGGGCGCGCGGCGCCAGCGAGATCGGGATCAGGTCTACGTTTACGTGACCACGCAGGCGCTGCACGTAAGGCAGACCAACCAGGGTGGCGGCGATGACCAGATAGATGACCGCTTCGGTCTGCCAGATGGTCGATTGATTCAGCACAAAGCGCACGACGATCATCTGGCAGGTGATGGCGACAGCGGCGACGATCATGCCTGCGGAACACCAGCCCGCCAGAGTTGAAAGTGCGGCGACAAAGCGAAGAAAGGGATTGTTCCCGGTATGGGAAGCAACGGCAGAGCTATGACCAGCCATTTGCGCCTCCTGTGATTGAGATGCAATTAAGTCTGAAGATCAGAGAGTATCAGAACTGAAGATTGGTGCCGGGCGGCGGCTAGACCGCCCGGTAAGAGCGGGTCACTCGACCGCCAGAGCCTTGTCCAGCAGGTCTTGCCCGTCCGGAACCTCTTCCACGAAGGCTTTGTAGGAGGTTTCCATCGCCAGCGCGCGCCAGGCTTCGAAATCCTCTGGTGTCATTTCAGCGATTTCGACGCCAGCCTCTTCGAACACCTTGGCCGAGTTAGCGTCCTGTTTCTTGGCCTCTTCCAGATAGTAGGACTGTGCCTTTTCGGACGCGGCCAGCAGTGCGGCCTGCTGATCTTCGTTCAGCCCGTCGAAGGTGGATTTGTTCATCAGCAGAGGCTGATACATGAACCATAGCGCCACATCGCCAGCAGGGGTATAGCAGCTGACCTGTTCGTAGATACGATAGCTGACAAAGGACGACGACGAGGTGTTGGCCGCCTGCAAAACGCCGGTCTGCATGGCGTTGTAGATTTCCGAAGACGCCATCGACGCGATCGAGGCATCAGCACCGGCCAGCATCTGCTCGAACGATTTACCCGCCGCGCGGGTCTGCAGGCCTGCGACATCCTCGGGGTTGGTGATGCACTTATCCTTGCCCGCGAAGCCACCGGCCAGATAGCCATGAACCAGAACCATCACGTCATCTTCGGCCATCTTCTCTTCCAACGCTTCCATAAAGGGAGAATCGGCCAAACGCGCTGCGTGATCATGGTTTTTCACCAGACCAGGCATCAAAGTCAGGTTATAGGCCGGCTGTTGGCCTCCGGCATAGCTGAGCGGCAAAACGGTCATATCCAGTTGCCCTCGGCTAAGCGGCTTGTACTGCTCGCGCGGTTTGAACAACGATTTCGAGCCGAAAATCTTGATTTCCAGATCGACATCGGCCGCTGCGACCTCATCGGCCACGATCTGTGCGACCTGATGACGGATGTCTTTGTTCGACCACTGATGAGACAGGCGCAGTTCTTCTGCGGATGCCAGAGTACCTGCGGATGCAAGTGCAATGGCAGCTACGGCTGTCTTGAGAATGGCTTTCATAATTTCCTCCCTGTTTCGACCCGGGCTGACCGGGGATATTGAAAATCATAAGGGCGTAATGTTTTTTTAGTCAAGGTTTTTGTATACAAGATTAGATTTCTTGAACTCTGAGCAATTCGTGAGTAAAGCTAAATGTCATGGACCAACGCCTTGCTGATACCATCGCCCAGGACCTGGAAGAGCTGATCTTTGACGGCACTTTCCCGGATGGGGATCGTCTGGACGAAGTCAAATTAGCTGAACAGTTTGGCGTTTCCAGAACCCCACTTCGGGAAGCATTTCAGAGGCTTGCCTTATCGGGTCTGGTCGACCTCATCCCGCGTCGCGGCGCCTTTGTCCGGCAGCCCGGTCCGGTTGAGCTGATGGAGATGTTCGAGGTCATGGCCGAACTCGAAGCGGTTTGCGGCCGATTGGCGGCTTTGCGCATTTCCGATGACGCCTTGAACGACCTGACTGACGCCAACACCCGATGCCAGATGGCAGTCGATGCCGGCGACACGGATACATACTACGTCGAAAACGAGCGTTTTCACCGAATCATCTACAACCAGTCCGGTAATTCATTTCTGGAACAAGAAGCCTCCAAGCTGCACAGGCGGCTCAAACCTTTCCGACGGCAACAGCTTCGGTTTCGCGGTCGCATGGCCCAGTCAATGTCTGAGCATGAAAAAATCGTGCAGGCCCTTGAAAGTGGCGAACCCGAGGAAACGGCAAATGCTCTGCGCGCCCATGTCACCGTGCAGGGGGAGAAATTCCACAACCTGATGGCTTCTTTGAAACAGACGTCAGAGTAATACACACACCCCTACCCCACCCGTGGCGCAGTTGAAGTCAAAATCCGCTATAGCCCGACCTCGATTTACAACATCAGTTAAGGTGAGACTTCGCTACGCATCGGACGGTTGACCGAAATCCCGCGATGCCTGAAGCTTGCGATCAAACCGCCCCGGACCAATCCAGGCATTCAGGGGCGGAATCGTCAGCCGGGCTGAGCGGGAGGGGAAATGCAACTGTCTGACCAAGACACCAGCAACTTGAAGCCAGATATACCTATAGAGACGCGGCGGAACTGGCAGAGCATTGTCGACCTCATTGCAAATCTGGCTGATGTTCCCGCCAGCCTTGTAATGATAACCAACGCCCCAGAGCATTCCGTATATCTGCGCAACCCATCCGACACACACCCTTATAAAGAGGGCCTTACGTTTACACTCAACGAAAAGCTCTATTGCGATTCTGTCATCCGAAACGGAGAGCTTGTCGTCGAAGACGCCTGCGCTGACCCCCGATGGGCCGACAATGACGATCTGGAACACGGGATGAGTTTTTACATTGGGTATCCGTTGCGGTGGCCCGATCAATCGATTTTCGGAACGATCTGTGTGCTGGATCGTCGCAAGAACCCGCGTGCGCTGAAGTTTCGCCGGGGTCTGGAAGAATTCGCACGCGTTATCGAGGCGGACCTGTCTCTTCTGGTCGAGATCGAACGGCGCAAGCAACTTGAGAAGGCGCTGAAGGACACGCTCGAGAATACAGAGCGGCGCGTCTTGAACAGAACTCGGGACCTCGAGGAATCCAACGCTGCGTTGAAGGTCCTGTTGCGCCGGGTTGAACGATCGCGCGATGAATATGACGCGCATTTTGTGGCCCAGATCAAGGGTATGGTACTGCCTGCTTTGACGAAATTGCGTGCGAGGGTTGAAGATGACCCGACGGCCAAAAGCTATGTGCAAATGGTCGAAACCAATCTGGGCCAGATTACAGCAGACATGTCCGGACATTTGCTGACAGTGTTCGAGCAACTGACGCCTTCGGAGCAGGATGTTGCGCAGCTGATCATTCAAGGGCATTCAACTAAGGATATTGCGCGCGTGCTGTCGCGGGGGTACAGCACGATTGAATTTCATCGCAACAACATTCGGGACAAGTTGGGGTTGCGGAAATCGGGTAAAAACCTTCGAACCGAACTGATGGCGTTGCGCTAATTACCATGGGGGAATCCCCCATGTTTTACCCATGGTTTTCCAATGCTCGGGAATTCCGATCCAATGCTAGCCTTTTTGCGAACACCAAAAATGGTGTCGGCAAGGGAGGACTCCATGGACAAAAAAGAAGACCTGAACCTGCAACCTACGCTCAAGAACGGAAACACAGACGATCTGGCCCCCGGCCTGTCGCGTCGTTCGTTCTTTATGGCAGCTGGTGCAGCCGGTGTTGGCGGCGCGGCAAGCCTGCTCAGCACAACGTCAGCCAAGGCGCAGTCGACGGACTGGACGCAGCCGGGCAACAACAACCATGTCATTGACCTGCAATCGACCACCGGTCAGGCGGTGGACGGCGCCGTTGGCGTTGATTTCTACGGGCATTGCGCCATCAAGATCACCTCGCCCGGGGGCGCGACCGTGCTGTTCGATCCTTGGCGCGACGATCCGTCGGGAGCCTGGGGCCTGTGGTTCAAGAACGAGTTCCCGGAAACTCCGGTAGACATCTGCATGTCCACCCACACGCATTTTGATCACGACGCCATTCATCGGCCTGTCTCGACAATGGTCCTGGATCGCATGGTCGGCAATTTCGAGTTTGCGGACCTGAAGATCACGGGCTTTGCAGACAAGCATGTCTGCCGTGCCCCTGGTTGGTATGACTGGACCAACGCCTTGGGGGAATTCGGCGTAAATGCCTGCCCACCGGACAATGTCAGCCACATGGACATGGTTGTCTATCTTGTCGAGACCGGCGGAATTCGCACCTTGATCTGGGGCGACAACCGGCACAATCCTCCGCAGGAATTCTGGGACGCAATCGGGCGTGTAGATGTGTTGACTTTGCCTGTTGATGGGTCGCAACACATTCTCGACTACCAACAAGGCAATGACATCGTCGAGCGCCTCAATCCCAACATAGTCATCCCCACTCATTATCTGAGTGAGACCACGTCTTATACGTTGACGACGCTGCAAGACGCGGACGAATGGGTCAAAGCTCAGCAGAGTTACAAGATGCTTGACAGTGCATCGTTGCAACTCGAAGCTGGTGAGGTAAAGGGAATGTCCAAGGAGTTTCTCTACTTCGGAAACCATGCACAGACCACCTAAGCAAACAAACGGCCTGAACCGTGCCATCGCCGATGGAGGCTACGGTTCTGGCCAGAACGAGCCCGCCGTGACGGACCCGCGCGACGGGCTCGATCGGGCAGTCACGCAGCGCTCGACCGCGACGATCCTGAATACGATTACCGTAGATCGCCTAAAGCCACTTGGCGTTCGCGATCAGATTCACGCGGGCATCGCCGATCTGATCGCGAACGGCTATCTACGCAAGAACGTGAAACTGCCCTCTTGCCGGGCGCTGGCCCGTGACCTCAATGTATCCATCAATTCCGTGCTGGGCGCGTATTCCAAGCTCATGGATGACGGGGCGATCCTGTCCAAGCCGAAATCGGGTTATTTCGTCGCCCTTGAAGTCAACCGCATGGAGCCGCCGAGCTCGGCCAAGGACGATGTTAAATCGCCCAATATCGTAGAACGCATAACACGTCGCCGTCTGCCATCGACTGCGGGATGTATCTCGCGCCCCTCGGACTGGCCGAATTATACCTATCCCTTCGTCTGCAACCAAATCGCATCCAGCAAATTTCCCCTGTCGGAATGGCGAGAATGTACACGATTGGCGCTGAATTCCCGCGATCTGAGCCGTTGGACCAGCGACAACGAATATCTCGATTGCGAGACGTTTCTGGAACAGATCTGTTCCCGGCTGTTGCCCATGCGGGGCATCTCAGCCCAGCCTGAAAACGTTCTTGTCACAATGGGTGCGCAACAGGCCATCTTTGTCGTAGCCACGCTTTTGCGTGGTTTTGGCCGCGTCGTGGCCATGGAGGACCCGGGCTATACCGACGCCCGCAACATCTTTGAACAAACCTTTGACGAGGTCCGCTATATTCCCGTCGACCGCGAAGGGCTGGTTGTCGACGAACGGCTCGCCGGATGTGACCTTGTATTTGTGACCCCCAGCCGACAACTACCGACTGTCCTGTCGATGTCGGCGCGCCGTCGGGCGCAGCTTCTCGAAAGCGCGGAACGAGAGGACTTTCTGATTATCGAAGACGACTACGAAGGCGATATGGACTTCAACTCCAAAAGCCTTCCCCCGCTCTACAGCGGTCATGCGCGGGGGCGCGTCATCTATACCGGCAGCCTGTCCAAAAGCCTCGCCCCGGGGTTGCGGTTGGGTTATCTGGTGGCTCAGGAAGAACTGGTGCGTGAAGCGCGCGCCATGCGTGGCATGATGATCAGGCACCCGCCCCACATCCTGCAACACACCGCGTCGCTTTTCCTGCGCTTTGGATATCACGAGGGGCTTCGCTCGCGGCTGCATGAAACGTTCAGTCAGCGATGGTCTGTGGCATCGGCGCTAATCAATGACCTGTTTCCGGATTTCGAAGTCCGGCAGGAATTCGGCAGCACAAATTTCTTCTTCCGCAGTCGCGAGGGGCGGAAAGCAGCGCGTATCGCGGAGTTTGCGCGCGGAAAAGGTGTGGTGATCGAGCCCTCAGAGCCTTGTTTTTCCACCGCACCCGGCGGCGATACAACTTTCAGATTGGGGGTTGCAGCAGTCGGAACCAACCTGATCGAACCCGGTCTGAAGGAACTGCGACAAGCAATTGATGCCGAGAAACTGAGCCAACGCCAGATCGATCCCTGACAACATCAAAATCGCGTTGTGCAACGGCATCGAGCTTGTGCCAATTGATGACGGGAATCTGGCTGCCGATGCTGAGTACAATTTATCGGCGAAAGAGATTCCCGATGACCCCAAAACAGCGGGGAATTTGAATCATCGCCCATGAAGAAGAAACCGCAGCATCCTGCGATCGAAACCTTTCAGGCCCGTCAATCCTCGGATGATCGGGAGATTGAAAGGTGTCAAATAACGCAAGGTTCTGTTTGTTTTCAGTATTTTGTGAGGACACCAATCTGTATCCACGTTTTTTTTAATCTGTACCTTTCTCTTCTCGCAGGCTACTTGTTGTATCAATCACATAAACAAATGCTGGGCTGTGCGGCTTGGCGGGATCGGAGCCAAACAGACCTCAGCGCTTGCCAGACAACGCGCAAACAAGGGGCAACCAAGGCTTCACCTAGGGAGGAGCAATCATGTTTATGCGCGCGTTTGAGGCTGTGACAAATGTGGTTTCTGAAATCATGGGGCGCATCGGTTGGCTCCTGATCTTGTACTGCATGGTGTTCGGTGTGTCCGACGTTTTCATGCGGTATGTCTTGAATGCGCCCTCGCAGTGGATCGGGACGACCTTGCAGGCTGCAATGGTGCTGTTGGCCTGCGTTGGTGGTGTCTACGCCCTGCGCCATGACAGCTTCGTGAAGCTTGACCTCTTTTACGCCAATGCAAGCACGCGCAAGAAGGCAATTCTCGACGTGCTTACCGCGCCGGTCGCAATCCTGTTTCTGGTGGTCCTGATCTGGAAGGGATACGAGGCGGGCTCTCTTTCGATGATGCTGAACCAGTGGACACCTACTGCTGTTCCCATCCCGATTTATCCGATCAAGTTCGCAATCCCGGTCAGCGGTTTTCTGGTTCTGCTGATCGTTCTCAGGAAGCTGATCCGCGACCTTCAAACAATATTCGGGCAATCGGCGGGTTAACCCCGTCGCTCTTGTGGGACCGAATAATAACCACATCAACAAACACGAGCTCAACATAAAGGGAGGAGTTCCAAATGAAGATTGAAAAATCTATCAAAGCCACGCTTTGGGCGGGCGCACTCGCCGTCAGCGCAGGTGCCGCCGCCGCCGAAGGTCCGCCAGACGAGGTTACCGAGTGGGTTTTCCAGCCTGCATTTGACCAAACCGACGCAGGCTGGGACAACGGTCTGATCCCATGGGTCGAAGCTGTCGAGGAAGCCACGCAAGGCACCGTCAAAATCCGTGTTGAGCCCGCAGGCGCGCTGGTCAGCGGCGCCGAGGCATTTGCTGCCGCGGCGGCGGGTCAGACAGACGGCTATGCCGGCTGGGGTTCGGTCTATGGCGGCGACATGCCCGAAGGCATGCTGGCATTCGGTATGGCCATGGGGGCCAACAACACCGAAGAAGCCTGGGAAGTGATGTGGGGCAACCCTGACTACCGCGTAGGCGACATCGTTCAGGCTGCGGCGAATGCCCGGAACCTGCATTGGGTTGGCTGGACCAACCAGGGTCCGAACGCGATGTTCACCAAATTCCGCGTCGAAAAACTGGAAGACTTGGAAGGCCACAAGATGCGCGCCGGTGGCCCGCAGGCGATCTTCCATTCGACCATGGGTGGCGCGCCCGTGTCGATGAACGGTGGTGAAATCTATACAGCGATCAAGCTGGGTACGATCGAAGGCACCTACTGGGATACCGGCGGCATCGATGACATGTCGTTCCAGGAAGTGATTGACTATGCGATCATGCCTGGCTGGAACCCGGCCCAGCACCAGGAAATCTTTGTGAACCTGCAAAGCTGGAACGCTCTGACCGACTGGCAGCGCGAGCAAATCGACAGCGTGTTCAAAGACACCTACTTTGAAACCAGCCGTCTGCATGCGGAAGGCGTGGAAGAAGCGCTGCAAATCCTGCAGGATGCCGGCGGTGAAGTGATCTATCTGAGCGATGAGGAAGTCGCCCGGATGCGTGAGAAATCCATCGCAGAAGTCTGGCCGCAGGTTGCCGCTGCCTCGAAAGGCAACGCAGAAGGCGTTGAAATCTACAAGCGGTTCCTGGCCGACAAGGCCGCTTCGAACTAAGCAAACCAATTGCGGCGCGTGATTGGTAAACGGTCAAGCGCCGCACCATTGGCCCCCTTCCCGGGGCCAATCCATCCCCTTCAGAGATAAGACGTACACAGGTCGGGACATCTGGATCACGACGCGCCTCATGACCCTCTGGTGCCAATGGTAAGGAAAACGAAATGAGCCTAGAACTCATCACATTACTTTATTTTCTTGTTCTTTTTGGCATCTTGTTCATGGGCTTGCCGGTTGCGTTTGGCCTGGGTGGAACAGCCGTCATGTTCGCGATGCTGATCGAACCACGCGCCCTGCTGGCCGTGCCGAGCGCATTCTACTCTACCCCGTGGAGCTCGATCCTTGTGACGGTCCCTCTGTTCCTGTTCATGGGGTCGCTCATACGATTTTCCGGCATAGCCGAGGCCGCTTATGACGCGGTCTACAAGCTGATCGGGCATGTCCATGGCGGGTTGGCCATGGGGACCGTTCAGGTCTGTACCGTTTTCGCAGCCATCACCGGTATCACACCCCCGGCAACCACTACGATGGGACAGATCGCCTACCCTTCGATGATGCGGTACAAGTATGACCGCAAGATCGCCATCGGCTGTATTGCTGCGGGCGGCGCACTGGGCGCACTGATCCCGCCAAGCGTTCCGTTCATCTTCTACGGTCTGCTGGCCAAGGTCTCGATCGGTGATTTGTTCATGGCCGGTTTGATGCCGGGCCTCATGCTGGCGACGTTCTACACGATCTATATCGGCGTCCGTTGCCGTATTCAGCCAGAGCTGGGCCCTGCCCTGCCCGCAGATCAGAAGTTTACAGCGCGGGAAAAAGTTGGCGCTGTGCTGAGCATCTGGCCCTTCGCTCTGCTGATCGTTGTTGTGCTGGGTGTCATCTGGGGCGGCATCGCCACTCCGGCCGAAGCGGCAGCCTTTGGTGCCGCAGGCGCATTCATCATCAACTTCATCTATGGCAAACTGACCAAAGAGGTTCTGGTTGAATCTCTGGTTTCCACGGTCAAGCTCAGCGGTATGGGTCTATGGATCCTGATCGGTGCCACGATCTACCTTAATGTGTTCAACACGCTGGGCAGTCAGGATCTGTTGACGAACCTGGTTCTGTCCATGCCTGGCGGGGCGACCGGCATCCTGCTGATGATGATGCTGATCATCCTGATTTTGGGCATGGTGATGGACGACTGGGCCATCATCCTGTTGTGCACTCCGCTGTTCATCCCGATCGTGGATGAGCTGGGGATCGACAAACTGTGGTTCGGCGCGCTGTTCATCGTGAACATCCAGATCGCCTATCTCACACCACCGTTCGGCTTCGTTCTGTTCTGGATCAAAGGGGTGCTGCCCAAGGACGTCAGCATGGGCGATGTCTACAACTCGGTTGGCCCCTTCGTGGTGTTGCAGTTCGTCGGCCTCACGTTGATCTTTATCTTCCCGGAAATCGCAACCTGGTTGCCCAACGCGCTGAAGTAGAAGGCTAAATCAGATGTTCAATCACATACTTGTTCCCGTCGCGCCAGGACATGGTTCGGAATACGGTCCCGCAATTGCTGCAGCACAAAAACTGCTGAACGAAAGTGGTCGGATTTCCGTGTTGTCCATTCTGGAAGAGTTGCCGTCTTACATCGGCTCGTACTTCCCTGAAGACCAGATGCAGAAGAGCATTGATGGGGTCTCGGACGACCTGCGCAAAGAACTTGGCTCGGAGGAGGTTGAGATCCATGTGGTCGCAGGTCATTCCACCAACACGATTCTGAGCTGGCAGAAGAAGCACAAACCCGATTGCGTTGTTGTCTTCTCGCACCGCCCGGGTTTTTCAGATCTGTTTCTCGGCTCCACGGCTGCGCGTGTTGTGCGGCATGCCAACTGCAGCGTGGTGGTCCTTCGCTAACCTGAACACCGGGGCGTTAGCCTCAGATGTAACATTATTTGGGGCATCGCGTTTCTGCGGCGCCCCAAGTGATTGTTTAAGGCACTTCATCCCGCGAATGCGACAGCGTCGTTGACACCAGCCCAGAGACACCCGCGATTGTAACATGCATTCAAACCTTACCGCCAATTTGATCCTTGACCATTTTACGCGTGCAACGTTATCTGCCTGCGATGGTTCTCAACGGCATTGAGTCGGCGAGATGAAATGGGAACGCGGTGCGGTGCCGATCTAGGCCACCAATTCCGTGACTGCCCCCGCAACTGTAAGCGGAGAGCGACCCCGAAAAAACCACTGGGCCCCCGAAGCGGGGAAGCCTGGGAAGGTTCGGGGTAGCGATGATCCGCAAGTCAGGAGACCTGCCATCCGAATATAAACTGAACCGGGCGGGGTGTCCCGGAGGGAGAGATAAATGTTTGAAGCGCCAGCCGCTGACTTACATCATCGTTCTGCCACGACCCCGTCTCAGCGGAGGCGGCGATGCGTCGGACAATCGATACTCAACATCATGGGCTAGACCCAAATGGCCGCTTTGGCCAAAACCGCATCGCGTATTTGGTACAACCGAAAGCGTGCACGTCATGAGCCGCAGTGACTCCGGCGGGCGATCGCTGAAAATGCGCGGGTTCTGTCTGACGAATATGAGCATCGCATCCTTGATCGGTTGCGCCCTGATTGCGGCCGCAATCCTCTGGCTTTGCATTCTGGCGGTGCTTTGATGTCGGCGGTGCTGGAAATCCGCAATCTGGCGCTCGGGTACCCGGGACTTACGCTGTTTCGTGGCCTGTCGATGGATATCGAGCGCGGGTCGACGCTGGCCGTGCTGGGCGCCAATGGCTCGGGCAAAAGCACGTTTGTAAAGATGTTGATGGGCCTGATGGACCCATTGGCGGGCAAACTGACTTGGCCCAGCGGAACACCGCGCGAGATCGGGTATCTTGCGCAGATGACCGAGTTTGACCGGCGCTTTCCAATCCGGGTCCGTGACCTGGCGGCGATGGGGGCCTGGAAAGGGTTCGGCCTGCGCGGACGTCTGGATCGTGACACCAAGGCGCGGGTTGATGCGGCGCTGGATGCAGCCGGGGTCCTGAACATTGCAGACCGGTCGCTGCACACGTTATCCGGGGGCCAGTTGCAGCGTGCACTGTTTGCCCGTGTGATCATGCAGGACGCGCCCATGATCTTGTTGGATGAGCCTTTTGCCGCCGTCGATCAGAGCACCGAGGCTCATCTGCTGACGCTGATCGATCGCTGGCGCGAGGAAGGGCGTGCGGTGGTTCTGGTCGTACATGACCTGTCCTCGGTTCTCGACCATTGCAGCCATGCGCTGCTGCTGGGCGGTGAGACTGCAAGCTATGGGCCGGTCGACACGGTTCTGACCCCTGACCGCCTTGTCGCGCAGAATTATCTTTCCGCAAGCCAAGTGTCCTGGATGTTCCGAGGCGTGCAGTCCGGAGGCAGTCATGCTTGATATCCTATCTGAGATGTGGAGCTTCGCCTTCATGCGCCGCGCCTTCGTGGCAACCACGGTGCTGTCCGCGTCTGTCGCTCCGGTCGGGGCCTTTCTGGTTCTGCGCCGCCTATCGCTTGCCGGAGAGGCCATGGCCCATGCCATCACGCCCGGCGTCGTCATCGGATTCGTGACAGCGGGGCTGTCGGTCTTTTCGCTGCTGATCGGAGGGTTGATCGCCGGGGTCGGCGTGGCCATCCTGACGGCGTTTCTGGCCCGCAAAACAATCCTGCGCAGCGATGCCAGCCTGGCCTCACTTTATCTGATCGCCCTGGCGGTCGGTATATTCATCCTGTCGGCCGCGGGCTCTGCGGTGCCACTCAAGAGCTTTCTGTTCGGGTCGATCCTGGGGATCGACGATGCCTCGATGATCCTGGTCGGGTCTGTCGCGACATTCACGCTGATGTCTTTTGCTGTGCTTCTGCGACCGCTGATCGTCAGCACTTGCGATCCCGTGTTCTTCGAGGCCCAGACGAAACGCCCATGGCTTATCGAACAGGCCTTTATGTTGTTGCTGGTTTTGAACCTGCTCGCTGCATTCAAGACTCTGGGCACATTGATGGCTGTGGGCTTGATGATCCTGCCCGCGACATCGGCGCGATACTGGTCCAGCACCATCACCGGACAACTGGGCCTTGGCTTTCTGTTTGCACTGGGAAGCTGCTGGGTCGGGCTGACCTTGTCCTATCTGTTCCCCGCAACACCTTCCGGCCCTGCCATCGTGCTGACCGCCGGCGCGTTCTTCATGATCTCGGCCCTCTTGGGACCCCTCGGATTCGGCGGGCGACTGCGCAAGCCGTCCGACCAAACAAACGCCTCCTTGGCACAATCCTCAGCAGAAGAGAGACCTCAATGACCTTTTGCAAATCCATCTCCGCCGGGTTGGCCTCGGCCTTTCTTGCGTTGACCAGCCTGCCTGCCGCTGCGGGCGAGTTGAACATCGTCGCCAGCTTCTCGATCCTAGGCGATATGGTCGAACAGGTCGTGGGTGACCATGCGAATGTCACCACCATCGTTGGCCCTGATGCCGATGCTCATGTCTATCAGCCCTCCGTAGAAGATGCGAAAGCGGTGGCTCAGGCAGATCTGATCTTCGTCAATGGCCTGGGTTTCGAAACCTGGTCGGATACTCTGATCGCCGAATCCGGAACAGAAGCTTCGGTATTCGTCACCACCGAAGGCGTCATCCCCGTCAAGGTTGACGGCGCAATCGACCCCCACGCCTGGAATGCGCTGACCAATGGCGTGATCTATGTCCAGAACATTACCGCCGTGATGTCCGAGGCGATGCCGGATCGCGCAGATGACTTCGCCGCCAATGCCGAGGCCTATATTGCCGAGCTGACAAAGCTGGACAGCGAGACCAAAGCGAAACTGGCCGAACTGCCAGCTGATCGCCGCACAGTCGTAACGGCGCATGATGCGTTCGGGTATCTGGCGGATGCCTACGGCCTGAACTTTATCGCGCCGGTCGGGATCGACACCGAAGCCGAACCTTCGGCGCAAGAACTTGCCACGCTGATCACACAGCTACGCGACGAAAAGGTCGCTGCCCTGTTTGTTGAAAACATCACCAGCCCGGCACTGGTAAAGCAGATTTCGGATGAAACCGGGATCGAGATCGGAGGACGCCTGTACTCTGACGCGCTGTCCGAGCGCGGCGGCCCCGCCACAAGCTATCTGGCAATGTTCCAGCACAACCTTGGCACGTTGTTGCAGGCACTTGAGCCCAAAGGCGAGAGCTGATTTGAAATACAAGCGGGATGCGTTGATGGCGCATCCCGCATCAGGCTCGAAAGAACCAGAGCCGCCAAAAGCCTGTATTTTAGACTTTCTGATAGTATAACTCTCATGTTTTACTGGTGATCCGCCCGTCACCACGAAAGCACCCCAAATGCCGCGCCAGACTGCCCCCAAGGATCTCAGCCTCAAGTGGCTGGAATTGTTTCAGATTTGCGCCCAGAAGGGTTCGCTTCAGGCAGCGGCGAAGGAAACCGGGCTGACGATCAGCACGATCTCGCACCATTTGCGCAATCTCGAGGATCATTTGGGTGTCGCGCTGTTCAATCACGCGCGCAGGCCGATGGTGCTGACGCCAAAAGGCCATGCGTTTTTGCGCAATATCGACGATGCGTTGCATCTGATCCGAAAGGCCAAAGCCGAAGCCTCGGCCGGCAGCATTGCCGAGGCCAGCTATCTGCGCTTTGGCACGATCGAGGATTTCGACAGCGATATCATACCTGAGCTGGCGGTGTATCTGTCCACCAATATGCCCACCTGCGATTTTCTCTATCACACGGATTCCAGCCACGCGATTATCGAGATGTTGCGTGACCGGCAGCTGGATGTGGGGATATCAACCACGCCCACAGAAAAGATGCCCGATCTTCAGGATCGCCCGCTTTTGCGCGATCCGTTCGTCATCGTGCTGCCAAAGGTAAGTGACGAGTCGCTGACCGATATCGTTGAAGGGCGTACCAAATTGCCGTTTCTGCGATTTTCCAGCACGCTGATCATCGCGCGACAAATTGAATCACAGCTGCGCCGGATGGGTTTTTCCCCCGCTCACAAGTTTGAATGCAGCAACAACCAGACCCTGATGTCCATGGTCTCAGCCGGGGCTGGGTGGACCATCACGACACCCCTGTTGTTCTCACGCGCCAAGAGGTTTCAGCCAAAGCTGAAAATGCATCCTTTCCCGGGAAAGAGCTTTTCACGCACGCTTGCGCTCGTCGCGACACCCGATTGTTCTCGGTCGGTAATCGAGCTGGTCGACACCAAAACACGGATTTTGATCCGGGACCGCATTCTTGCACCGCTTCATGCGGACTACCCGTGGCTGAGTGATCGTTTCGATTTGGTCGAGTAGCCCGGCGTCGTTCAAAGGATATTGAATCGCTGCCGGATCATCCGATCCTGTTCCGGTGTCAGATAGTTTGGCCGGTGGTCCCGCAAGATTTCCTGCGCCTTCCGGCGTGCACGGGACCGCGCATCAAGTGCACCATTCTCGGCCCAGGTCCGGGGCTCATCCCGGTCCGCCAGAGATGGATAGAAATAGTCCCGTTCCATCGCGGCAAAGGTGTGTTGACCGCCCAGAAAATGCCCTTCACCCAGAACCGCCTCACAAATGGCGTCGAAGCCCAGATTGTCCTCGGTCACCTCGACCCCTCGCAGGGCGCGATAGGTGTTCGAGTGCATCTCGTCATCCAGAACGAAGCCTTCGAAACTGGCCCCCAACAGAGACGCTGTCATGCCCGAGCTTTCGTAGATCAGATTACCCCCCGCCAGCGCTGCCGCCATCGAGGTCAGCCCCTTCTCGACCCCGTATTGCGCATCAATAGCCTTGGCGTCAGTCATTGAACAGGCCACACCTGACGGCAGCCCCAGCCAGTTCGACAACTGCGCCGAAGCCGCGTTCAACACCGCCGTCTCGCCACTGCCGCCCGAAAACACGCCTGTGCGCAGGTCGATCACGAGCGGCCAGTTCGAAAACACCATCGGAAATCCGGGCTGGATGGCATGGACCATCACCAGACTGGCCAAGGTCTCCGCCAGCGATTGGGCCAGAAATCCCGCCAGCGTTGCAGGCGCGGTTGCCCCGGCCTGCGCGGCGGTGATGCACGACATCGGTATATTGTGTTCGACGCAGGCATAGACGACATCCACCGCATCCTCGCCATAGCGCATCGGCGAGATCACGGGGCTGATATGCGCCTTCATGAAGGGTCGCTTCGAGAACTCGCCCGGTCCACCGGCAGCGATATCCAGCATCTCGACTATCGGGGCGACGTTCTCGGCCAAAGTGAATGAGGTCGCTGTGGGTTTTGTGGTGTTCTTGATCAGAGCGTATGCCGTGTTCACATCCAGATCGAACGTCTCGGGCACGTCAGTTGCAACGCAACACCGGGTGAACCAGCTGACATTGGCCAGCACATCCTGCAGCCGAGTGAAATCGTGCAAATCACGCAGGGTCGAAGGACGATAAAGACCCGTTTCCAGATCAAGTGTCTGAACTGCGGCCCCCCCTGTTCCGAAATGCACACGGTTGCCACCCACTTCGATCGAACGCGCCTCATCCCGCCCGTGCAAAACAAAGGTCTTGGCCGCCTGATCGATGGCCTGTTCGACAAGCTGCGGCGGGAAGGTCACCCTGCCCTCGCCCGTGTCGCGCGCGCCGATGGCCAGCAGATCGGCATGCAGCCGCGCCGGCACTTCGCCCATTCCCAATCTGTCGAGCAGATCGAGGGCCGTCGAATAAATGCGTTCCAGCTCAGCCTCGGTAAGCGGTTTGTAACTGCCGCCCGGCTGTCCGGGTGGGCACGGGTCAAGCGCCGGTTTTTCAGCCCGTTGTGCCAGTCGGCCCTTCCGGCCCGCCCGCTTCCCTTGGCGCGCTTCCATGTCCGCCCTTTCGCCCGTTTTTAGTGACCGCATACAACAAGGTCTTGGCCCGTGGGTTCAACGCAAGTCGCATTATTGTCAATATTTCTAATTTCTCTTTCGATATTTTGATTACTGCTACGCAATACCTTGCAAACCCTTGATGCAACCAGACTAATCCCGACAAACCAGCCGGAGGGTCCCTGCATGAAATCGCGCACCAAGGTGGTCGTCATCGGAGGCGGTATCGCCGGTTGTTCAACGCTCTATCACCTGACCCGCGAAGGCTGGAGCGACGTTGTGCTGGTCGAACGCAATGAGCTGACCAGCGGCACCACCTGGCATTCTGCTGCACAGGTGACCAATTTCGGCATGAACCAGACCATGGTCGGGCTCAAGACCCACTCGATCAACCTGTACAAGGAACTGGCCGAGGACCCGGGCTATCCGATCAACTATCATCATGGCGATGGCGGTATCCGTCTGGCCAATACGCCGGAACAGATGCAGGGCTATCGCCACTTCGCCTCGATGGCGCGCGGGATGGATGTGCATTTCGAAGTGATCGATGCCGAGGAATGCGCGCGCCGGCATCCGTTGATCTCGACCGAAAACCTGCTGGGCGGGCTCTGGGACCCGCTGGACGGCGATATTGACCCGGCGCAGTTGTGTCAGGCTCTGGCCCGCCGCGCCCGCAAAGCCGGGGCCGAAGTGTATCGGAACACGCCTGTCACCGGGCTGACCCAGCATAAGGACGACACATGGACCGTTCACACCGAACATGGTGACATTGACTGCGATATCGTGGTCAACGCCTGCGGATATCGTGTGAACGAGGTCGGCGCGATGATGGGTGTGCATCACCCTATCGCCTCGATGGAACATCAATATTTTCTGACCGAAGAGATCCCCGCCATCCGCGAGGCGGGTCACCGCATGCCGCTGCTGCGCTGCCCAATCAGCGACTACTACTGCCGACAGGAGAAGAACGGACTACTGGTCGGGTTTTATGAGCAAGACTGCAAAACCTGGGGCATGGACGGGATCGACCCGAACTTTGTAAACGCGCTCTGCCCCGATGATCTGGACCGCGTAACAGATGTGCTGGAGGGCGCTTTCGCCCGAATGCCCGCGCTGATGGAGGTGGGCATTCACACCGTCGTCAACGGCCCCATCACTTACACGATTGACGGCGCGCCTCTGGTTGGCCCGATCCCCGGCAAACGCAACGCCTTCTGCATCATCGGTCTGCGCGCCGGGTTGGGCGAAGGTGGCGGCCACGGCTGGCTGCTGGCGCAGCAGATTGTTCATGGCGAAGCTTGCTATGACACCTGGTGCCTCGACCCGCGCCGGTTCACCGGCCATGCGAATGTGGAGCTGACCGCACTGAAGGCGATCGAGGATTATCAGAACGAATTCCGCTTTCATTTCCCTCATGAACACCGCCCTGCGGGTCGCCCGGCCAAGACCACTCCGCTGACACCGGTACTGGCCGCCGAAGGGGCCGAATTTACCGTTGTAAGTGGATGGGAGCGGGTCGATTACATCAAGCCCTCGGGCGAATTTCACCCCTCACTGAGCTTCGGTTTCGATGAGGCTTTCGATCTGATCGCAGCCGAAATTCAGAACGTTCAGACCAATGTCGGCCTGGCCGAAGTGAACGGTTTCAACCGCATTGAGGTCACGGGCGCAGACCGTCACGCGTTTCTTGACCGGATGTTCTGCGGGCCGGTGACCAAGCGCGATGGGCGCGTGGGCCTTGGCTATCTGCTCAACCATCACGGCATGGTCAAGGCCGAGGCCACCATCGCCAACCTGCCCGCCAGTGATCGCGGACCGGCACGGGTTTGGTACGGGTCTGCAGCGGCCAGTGAGTATCACGATATGGACTGGTTGCGGGCGCATCTGCGTGACGATGAGGATGTGCAACTGAACTCATTGACCAACGATCAGACGATTTTGGTCCTCGCAGGACCAAAGGCGCGCGACGTGTTGTCGGCCTGCGCGCGCGGCGACTGGTCGCGCGATGCTTTCCCTTGGCTTTCCTTGCGCGAGTGTTTTGTCGGCATCGCCCCGGCCACGGTTTTGAACATCAGCTTCTCGGGCGAACTGGCCTATGAGATCCACGTTCCGAACAACGCGCTTTATGCTGCCTACCTGGCCCTGCGACAGGCCGGAGACGCGCATGGGCTAAAGCTGTTTGGCGCGCGCGCGGTCGACTCGATGCGGATGGAAAAGGGCTTTTTGCACTGGAAGGCCGATCTGCTGACCGAATTCGACCCATTCGAAACCGGGCTGGACCGGTTTGTGAAGCTGGACAAGGGCGATTTCGTTGGCCGGGAGGCGTTGATAAAACGTCAGGCAGAGGGGGCCCGCAAGAAACTGGTCAACCTGAAGATCGATACGACGAAGGCCTCCGCGCATGGCGGAGCGTCCTTGATGTCAGCAGGCAAAGTCGTGGGCACAATCACGTCAGGCGACTGGGGACACCGCACCGGGCTGAACCTTGCTTACGGTTTCGTCGAACCGGACCTCTCGGCCCCCGGAAGCCGGATGCAGCTTGACCTGTGCGGCGAGATGGTCGAGGCCGAGGTGATTGCCCCCTTACCCTATGATCCGGAATTCGCGCGGATGCGCGCCTGACTCTGACCGCTGTTTCGATAGGCGGTCGGTGTCAGCCCGAATTCAGACCGAAACGCCCGCGTCATAGCGCTTGCGTTTTCATATCCGCAGCGGCTGGCGATCTCGGCCACCGATTGCTGGGTCTCGGCCGCCAGCTTGCGTGCCAGATTCAGACGCAAACGACGATAGAGCGCCTGCGGGGTCGTTCCCAGTTCAGCCTGCACCCGTATTTCGATCTTCTTCTGTGAACAGCCCAGTTGCCGCGCGATGTCCGTGATCTGAACCGGCGTCTCCAACGCGTTTTGCATGACGTTCAGAACTCTGTTGACAAGACTGTCTTCGGATTTCATCGGCAGCGCCGCGGTGCCCGGCTCACTGCGGTTCATCAACAGATGGGCAACTTCCATCGACAAAAGCGGGCCGTGATCCGCCTGAATCAGCGCTGTTGCCAGATCATAAGCCGCCATCGCGCCGGAACAGGTGATCCTGTTGCGATCGATCACAAAGCGTTCCTGAACCGCGTCAATCTCTGGAAAAGCCTCTTCGAACCGCGAAAGCTCATCCCAATGGATTGTCGCGCGGCTCCCTTCCAACAGACCTGCGTGGGCGAGCAACCAACTGCCTGTGTCCAGACCGGCCAGCACTGCGTGCCGTGTCGCGGCCCGACGCAGCGCGCGCGCAGTTTTGGGCACTGCAAGGTCAAGGTATCCGTAGGACGGCATCACAACCAGCGCATCGCCGGTCTCAACCCCCAGCGCCCCATCCGGCGTCACCCGCAACCCGCTGGAACTCTGAACCGGCGCACAATCCATCGAATAGAATCGCCACGTATAAAGCGACTGCCCTGCTAGGGTATTTGCCGCGCGCAGCGGTTCGACGAAACTGGCCAGACAGTGGTTCGAAAACCCGTCAAACAGCAGAATGTTATATCTCTGTATCAAGTTTTTCTAACTCCGCATGAATTCTTACGATTACTGCATGTCATGAGATCAGGCAATCTCGTTTCATCGGGAACCAGAAATCAAGGGAACACGCGCCATGCAGTTTGGATTGTCCGAAGAACAGGAAATGATCGTCTCGACGGTTCGCAGCTTTGTCGAAAACGAAATCTATCCGCATGAGGCCGAGGTCGAACGCACCGGTCAAGTCCCGCATGAGTTGGGCGAGCAGATCAAACAGAAGTGCATCGATCTGGGATTCTACGCCTGCAACTTCCCGGAGGAGGTTGGCGGCGCCGGCCTGTCGCATCTCGATTTCACTCTGGTCGAGCGCGAACTGGGTCGCGGCTCGATGGCGTTGACTCATTTCTTCGGTCGTCCGCAGAACATCCTGATGGCGTGCAATGATGAACAGCGCGAACGCTATCTTCTGCCCGCTGTGCGCGGCGAAAAGATGGACGCGCTGGCGATGACGGAACCGGATGCGGGTTCGGATGTGCGCGGCATGAAGTGCCAGGCCGTGCGCGATGGCAGTGACTGGGTCATCAATGGCTCAAAACACTTCATTTCGGGGGCCGAACACGCGGATTTCTTCATCGTGTTCATTGCAACCGGAGTAGACGAGACCCCGAAAGGCCCCAAAAAACGCATCACCACCTTCCTTGTGGATCGCGGCACACCCGGGTTCGAGGTGCGAGACGGGTACAACTCGGTCAGCCACAAGGGCTATAAAAACTACATCCTGTATTTCGACAATTGCCGCCTGCCCGACGCGCAGGTTCTGGGCGAGGTCGATGGCGGCTTTGCTGTCATGAACGAGTGGCTCTATGCGACCCGGCTGACGGTTGCGGCCTTCTCAGTCGGGCGTGCGCGGCGCTGCTTTGACTATGCGCTGAACTATGCCGCCGAGCGCAAGCAATTCGGCCAACCTATCGGCAAATTTCAGGGTGTGGGTTTCCAGATTGCCGACATGATCACCGAGATCGATGCCGCCGATTGGCTGACCCTCTCTGCTGCTTGGCGTCTAGATCAGAACCTGCCGTCGAACCGCGAGATCGCCTCGGCCAAACTCTATGCCTCCGAGATGTTGGCGCGGGTCACCGATACCACGTTGCAGATTTTTGGCGGTATGGGCCTGATGGATGACTTCCCGATCGAGCGCTTCTGGCGCGACGCGCGGGTTGAACGCATCTGGGACGGCACCAGCGAGATACAGCGCCACATCATCAGCCGCGATCTGCTGCGTCCGCTGGGCGCCTGACTATGGTGAAAGATCTAACGCGGTTACTGCGACCCAAGTCCATTGCCATCATCGGGGGCGGCGCCTGGTGCCAGCAGGTCATCCTGCAATCGGAGCGTATGGGATATGCGGGTCACATCTGGCCGGTCCATCCCAAGGCGTCCGAGATTGCGGGCCACAAGGTCTATGGTCATCTGGAAGCCCTGCCTGCGGCCCCCGACGCGGTGTTCATCGGCATCAACCGTCATGCCACGATTGAAGCTGTCCACATCCTTTCCAGCATGGGCGCGGGTGGTGCCGTGTGTTTCGCCTCGGGCTTTTCGGAGGCTGTGGCTGAGGATGACACCGGCGGTGATCTGCAAGATCAACTGATTGCCGCCGCAGGTGAGATGCCAATCCTCGGGCCGAATTGCTATGGATTTATCAACGCGCTGGACGGCGCTCTGCTGTGGCCGGACCAGCATGGGGCGACGCCTGTCGACAAGGGCGTCGCAATCCTGACGCAAAGCTCGAACATCTCGATCAACCTGACCATGCAGAAACGCGGGTTGCCGATTGCCTATATGGTGGCCTGCGGAAACATGGCGCAAACCAGCCAGGCCGAGATCGCCGCGGCCCTGATCGATGACCCGCGCGTCACCGCTGTAGGCCTGCATATCGAAGGCTTCAAAGACATCCGCGAATGGGAAGCGCTGGCCGCGAAAGCATATGCCAAAGGTATACCGCTGGTGGCGCTCAAAGTTGGCGCGTCCGAGCAGGCGCAGGCCGCGACCGTTTCGCATACCGCGTCTCTGGCGGGCAGCGACGCGGGCGCACAGGCCCTGTTGCAGCGTCTTGGTATCCCGCGCCTTTCAACCCTGCCCGATTTTCTGGAAACCCTGAAACTGCTGCATTGTTATGGCCCGCTGCCGGGCGGCAACATCGCTTCGATCAGTTGCTCGGGAGGCGAGGCCAGTCTGATCGCGGACATGGCTGTTGGGACCGGCCTCACTTTCCCGCGTCTTTCCGACGAGCAGAAAACCCATCTGCGCGACGCGCTTGGTCCGATGGTCGCGCTGAGTAACCCGTTGGATTATCACACCTATATCTGGCGTGATGAAGACGCGATGGCAAAGGCGTGGTCCGGTATGACGGGCGAAGATATCGATCTAACGGTCTCAATTGTCGACTATCCGACCACCGACGCGACGGATTGGGCCTGCGCCACGCGCGCGGCGATGCAAGTTCGGGCGAAAACCGGTGCCCGGTTTGCGATTGCCGCGACATTGCCGGAACTTCTGCCCGAGGATGTCGCGCAGGCGCTTATCGACGGTGGTGTGGTCCCCTTCATGGGGCTGGGCGAAGCGCTGGCCGCGATCCGCGCAGCGGGCCAGATCGCAGCACCTTCTCCACAACCGGTCTGGCTGCCGGGTACGACCGAGGCCACCCGAACGTTGAAGGAGAGTGAATCCAAACAGGCTCTGGCCGGTTGCGGGGTGCGTATCCCGCAAAACCGCACCGTCAGCGGAGCGGATGAAGCCCGCGCGGCGGCGCAGGAACTGGACGCGCCTTTCGCCGTCAAAGGTGTTGGCCTTGCGCATAAGTCCGAACACGCTGCTGTCCGACTGGGTGTTCAGGCCAAAGATGTGGCGGACGTCGCGACCGATATCGGAACCTCCGAGGTTCTGGTCGAAGAAATGATCACCGGAGCTGTCGCCGAGCTGCTTGTGGGCGTGGTCCGCGATCCCGCACACGGATTTGTGCTGACCCTGGGTGCGGGCGGCGTGCTGACCGAAATCCTGCGCGACACCACTTCCCTGCTGGTACCCAGCATGCCTGATGACATCCGCACCGCCCTTGGCAGGCTGAAAATCGCGCCGCTGCTGGCGGGCTATCGCGGTCAACCTGCGGCTGATATGGATGCGATCATTGCTGCCGTTGAGGCCGTTCAGGCCTATGTCATGCAAAACGCCGACACGCTTGGCGAGGTCGAGATTAACCCGCTCCTCTGCACGCCTGACAAGGCGGTGGCCGTGGATGCCCTCATCAGAAAGGCCTGAGAAATGGACCCGATCAAAACCCGCCGCGAAGGCGCGATCCTCGAGGTGACACTGGATCGGCCCAAGGCCAACGCCATCGATCTGGCCACCAGCCGGATCATGGGCGACGTCTTTGCTGAATTCCGGGATGATCCCGAATTGCGTGTCGCCATTCTGACCGGCGCGGGCGAGAAATTTTTCTGCCCCGGCTGGGATCTGAAGGCCGCTGCTGATGGCGATGCCGTCGATGGCGACTATGGCGTGGGCGGCTTCGGTGGCTTGCAGGAATTGCGCGATCTGAACAAACCAGTCATCGCCGCCGTGAACGGTATCGCCTGCGGCGGCGGGTTGGAGCTTGCATTGTCGGCGGACATGATCCTGGCTGCCGATCATGCCAGTTTCGCACTGCCCGAAATCCGCTCGGGTACGGTGGCCGATGCGGCCAGTGTCAAACTGCCCAAACGCATCCCCTATCACATCGCGATGGAGTTGCTGCTGACCGGACGCTGGTTCGATGCAGAAGAAGCCCACCGCTGGGGTCTGGTGAACGAAATCCTCGCCGCCGATCAATTGATGAACCGTGCATGGGATCTGGCCCGCCTGCTCGCCTCGGGGCCGCCCTTGGTCTATGCCGCGATCAAGGAGATCGTGCGCGACGCCGAGGATGCCAAATTCCAGGATGCAATGAACCGTATTACCAAACGCCAGCTGCGCTCGGTTGATGTGCTTTATGCCAGCGAAGATCAGTTGGAAGGTGCCAGGGCTTTTGCGGAAAAGCGCGACCCGGTCTGGAAGGGCAAATAACCCACCTCAGCGCATCATGAACGGGTTCGGGATGGGCTCAACACTGGTGCGAAGCCACACGGCTTTCACGGTTATATTGCCCAACACGGCGGGTATTCACCTAAGCTATCCCCAAGAGGAATAGTTGGCTTTGGTTTCAGATCGTTTGTCCAGATATATCGTTTCTTGATATTGTCTCAATATGATCTGCGAATTTGGTGAGTTCAGAATCGATTATCTGCGTCAGGAGCTTCTGCGCAATGGATCGGTTGTTGATGTGGAACCGCTGGCGTTTCAACTCATCGCGCTTCTGGCCAAAAACCGTGACCGTCTCGTCACCAAGGATGAGCTCTATGCGGCCTTGTGGGGCAACCGGATCGTGTCCGAGGCCGCCTTGTCCACCTGTATCAAGTCGGCGCGGCGCGCGGTTGATGATGCCGGAGATCGGCAAACCATAATCAAGACGGTTCATGGCAAAGGGCTGCGGTGGATGATGCCGCTGCAGATCATCGACTGCGAAACGACCCCAGCGTCAGCAATGCCGCAGGATCTTGACGTGCAGGACACGGAATGGATCGAAGCGGCGGCGCGACCGACAATCGCAATTCTGCCTTTTGACAATATCGGCGGGGAGGATACAGCCAAAACGCTCAGCGCCGCGATACCGCACGAGCTCATCGCCTCCATCGCTCGTCTGCGCTGGATCACTGTGATCGCGCGCGGGTCCTCGTTTCGGTTCCATTCAAGAACAGGAGACATGGGCGAAATCCGCAAAAGCCTTGGGGCCCGATATTGCCTGACTGGAAGTGTCGAAGTGACAGGCCCACGGGTCGCGATCAGCGTCATGCTATCCAGCACCGCCGAGGGCGAAGTGATCTGGGCCGACCGGTTCAATGCCCGTATCGACGACGTGCATGAGGTACGTGAGAACATCATTTCTCAGGTCATCTTCGCGATCGAAGTGCAAATTCCGCTGAGCGAAGCGTCGAAAGCTCGCCTCAGATCACCCGAGAATATTGACGCTTGGGCGACTTATCATCTGGGCCTGCAATCCCTTTATCGCTTTGATGCCAATGAAAACGACCGGGCCATTGCTCTGTTCGAAAAGGCCGTCGCGTTGGAGCCCGGGTTTGCACGGGCGCATGGGGCGCTGTCCTTCGCTCATTTCAAAACCGCCTTCATGCATTATTCGGACAGCCGCGCCGAGCCGATAAAATTCGCCCGGGCCGAGGCTGAACGGGCCGTCGAACTGGATCCGATGGATCCGTTTGCCAATTTCAACATGGGCCGCGCCTTGTGGTTGGTTGGCGATCTGGACAGCGCCAAAACATGGCTGGATCGCTCAACTGCGCTCAGCCCGAACTTTGCGCAGGGAATCTATGCCCGCGCCTGGACCGAAACCGTGTCTGGCGCCAGTGGCATCGGAAGGCGCCTGTCCGACGATGCCCGTGTCCTCAGCCCGCTTGACCCGCTGCTTTATGCGATGCTGGGCACGCGGGCCATCAGCCTGGCAATCGAGGGTCGCGACAGCGAGGCAGCCATGTGGGCTGTACGGGCTGCAAACGCGCCCGGAGCGCATGATCTGATCAGTCTGATCGCCACGATTACCAATGAACTTGCTGGCAACCACGCAGAGGCCGCCCTCTGGGCTGATCGTGTGCGTGCCGCACCGCACCGCATTTCGCAGGCACGCTTCTTTCGCTCTTTCCCGTTCAGCGACTCCGGTACCCGTGCCCGGTTTTCCGACGCATTAAGTCGGCAAGGTATTCCCGAAACCTGAGCCAGGGCACCAATTCCTCAGCGATCTACAGGGAATCCTCAGAAACTCCTCAGGACTCGCGCATTCGGTTTCAACTAGTCTTGCAAGCATTAGGTGGGGCTGATCCGGCCAAACCAACGTTTCATATAGGGAAATGCAATGACCGATCAAAAGCTTAGAACAACCCAGGGAAACGGACGCGTTTTTGACAGCGTTCTGGACACCATCGGGAATACTCCCGTCATCCGCATCAACAATCTGGGGCCTGAAGGCGTCAATCTGTTTGTGAAATTCGAGGCGTTCAATCCCGCCGGGTCGGTCAAGGATCGTCTGGCCGTCAACATCATCGAGGCCGCCGAACGCAGCGGCGCGCTGAAACAGGGCCAGACCGTGGTCGAGGCGACCAGCGGCAATACCGGCATCGGGCTCGCCATGGTCTGCGCGCAAAAGGGTTATCCCTTAGTGGTGACCATGGCCGACAGTTTCTCGGTCGAGCGTCGTCGCCTGATGCGGATGCTGGGAGCCAAAGTGGTTCTTACCCCACGCGCCGAAAAGGGTTTCGGCATGTACCGCAAGGCCGCCGAACTGGCCGAGGCGCATGGCTGGCTGCTGGCGCGCCAATTCGAAACGGAAGCCAATGCCGAGATCCACGCGGCCACCACCGCACAGGAAATTATGAGCGATTTCAATGGACAGCGGCTTGATTACCTCGTGACCGGTTACGGTACGGGCGGCACAGTCACCGGGGTTGCCCGGGTTTTGCGCAAGGAACGGCCTGAAACCAAAATTATCCTGTCTGAGCCCGCCAATGCCCAATTGATCGGCAGCGGTATTGGGACAGATCGCGGTCAGGATGGTGACCCATTGGCCAGTCACCCGGCCTTTGAACCGCATCCGATTCAAGGATGGACCCCCGATTTCATCCCGGCGGTTTTGCAGGAATCGATCGACAACAAATACTTCGACGAACTGATCCCCGTCCCAGGACCGACAGGCGTGGAATGGGCCCGGAAACTGGCCAGCCAAGAGGGTATCTTGACGGGTATCTCGGGCGGGGCGACCTTCGCGATTGCGATCGGCATTGCCGAAAAGGCCGAACCGGGTGCGAATGTCCTGTGTATGCTGCCCGATACCGGCGAACGCTATCTGAGCACACCGCTGTTCGAGGGGATAGCCGAAGAGATGACGGAAGAAGAGATCGCAATCTCGAACTCCACGCCCGGCTACCGGATGTCCTGAGATGGCTGATCCGTTCTCAGCACTGGGCGTGGCGTATGACCGCGCCCTCACTTACCGACGTTCGGTGCCGGGCCGTCCTTGCGCGCCCCGGAAAGGCTTTGACGAGATGCTGGCCATCTTTGACGAACCTTTGCCCGAGCTTGGCAAGGATGCCGACGCCGTGATCAACGAGCTTGCGGATCGTGGCGAACAGGGCCTGACCCATATGGTCCATCCAAGGTTCTTTGGCTGGGTTCTTGGTGGTTCGGCCCCAGTGGGTGTCGCCGCAGACTGGCTCGTCAGCGCATGGGGGCAGAATTCGGCGTTCCATCATTCGACCCCCACCACCGCTGCGGTGGAACAAATCGCCGCCGGGTGGCTTCTGGACATCCTCGACCTGCCCCGCGACGCTGCCGTAGGATTTGTCACTGGCGGCACGGTTGGCAATTTCACCGCACTGGCAGCTGCGCGCGGGGCCGTTCTGCGCGCACATGGCTGGGACCCGGACGAGGATGGGCTGTTCGACGCCCCTCCGATCACAGTGTATCTGGGGGACGATGCGCACACATCAGTGATGTCTGCACTGGGATATCTCGGGCTTGGCCGAAATCGGGTCAAACGCGTTCAGACCGACGCCGAAGGCCGGATGGTTGCCTCTGATCTGGCTCAACAGATGGCCAAGCAGACTTCGCCAGCCATCATCGTGACGCAGGCCGGGCAGATCAACACGGGCGCATTCGATCCGTTCGATCAGATCGCGGACATCGCCGAACAGACAGGTGCATGGATACATGTGGACGGAGCATTCGGCCTCTGGGCGCGTGCGCATCCGGATTATCGCGCCTTGACCAATGGCCTCGACCGCGCGGATTCCTGGAGTGTTGACGGCCACAAATGGCTGCAAACGCCCTTTGACAGCGGCTATGCAGTCGTTCGGGACAAAGACGCCCTGCAAAAGGCGATGCGGATCAGCGCAAGCTATCTGCCACCACAAGCCGAACATGAACGCATCCCGTGTTTCCTGACCCCCGAACTGTCACGCCGCGCCCGAGGTCTGCCGACCTGGGCGATGCTCAAATCGCTTGGCCGAAAAGGCGTGCAGGAGATGGTCGGGCGCCATTGCAGAACTGCCGCACGAATTGCAGCGCGTTTACGGCCCGCCGACGGTGTACACGTCCTGAACGAGGTCGCGTTGAACCAGATCATCGTAAGCTTCGGCACAGATGGCGCAGATCCGCAGTTACATCAGACCGCAACAGAGGCCGTCATCGCGAGGATCGTGGAAAAAGGCAAAATATTCGTGGGGGGCAGCCAATGGCTCGGCGCTTGGGTGATGCGCATCTCGGTCATCTCCAACGATACCGAATTTGAAGCTGCCGACCGGATTGCAGACCATATTCTGGAAGTCTGGGAAGAGGTTCGGATGACGCTGATCAAATCGGAAAGTCCAGCCCTCTAGCCAACGCATGCTTGTGCCCCGGCCCCGGGGTACAAGCCGCATTCGGGATAGCGCCTATTCTGCGTTAACGGCCTGATGTACCTCGACAATGTTCCCTTCAGGGTCGTGAAAGAATATCTGATGCCATTCTTTCGCAAAGGCGGTTCCGTAGTCAGAATACTTCACGTCATTGGCCTCAAGCACCGCTTTGAACGCCTCGATATCATCGGTCCTGAACGCTATGTGACCGCGTTCGACCGGGTTGATCGCCTCGCCATGCTTGAAAGCCAGATCCAGATTGCGTTCGGCCAGATGCATCTGCATCACACCATCCGTCGCAAACCGGATCTTGCCATCATAGCCCGTTTCATCCGTCGACTCCGGCCGCGGGAAGTTTTCGATCGGGATGTCATCCAGGCCAAGCACCTTGGTATAGAATTGATGCAACCGCTCGATATCGTCGGAGACATAGTTGATGTGGTGGAATTCAAGTTTCATGCGCGCATTTCTTTGGTTCGTAATCTAGGGCAAGAAACCGCATGAGCCGGGCGCTGGCAAGTATTGCGCGATCAGCAGTGGCCAGAACGTACTCCGATAACCGGGCTGGTGAACAAGGGAATAGGTTTGATGCAATGCACACGCGATCCCTTCCAGAATACAAGCGCCCGACATCTTCAAAATCGTCAACAAAAAAGTTATGAACCGTAGACAGATAGCCGGGCACATTCCTGCCACCTGCCCTTTCGCCCGCAGAAGGGATTGGATATGAAAATCTAACCCTTGCCACAAGACGCAGGACCCATATCTCAGCACTGAGCAATCAGGAGCCCGCTTATGTTGTTTCATCGCTTCGGTCTGGCTGTCGTGTTGGCCCTTTCGTCTTCATTTCCGGCCCATGCACAGAACACCGAAAATACCCCAACCGGGCTGCTGATAGAGCTCAACACGCTGCAGGACGGGAACGGCGCCTGCAATCTGATCTTTTTTGTTCAGAACCAAACCGGACAAGAGATCGAAAAAGCAAAATTTGAAACCGTCATATTCAACACTTCAGGTGGCGTGGACAGGCTGGCGCTGTTTGATTTTCGCGATTTACCGTCGGACCGACCAAGGGTGCGCCAGTTCAGTTTACCCAATCTGAATTGCACATCCATCGGGCGCATGCTGATCAATGGTGCAAACAGCTGCATTGTCGGCGGATCCGATAGCGAAGTCTGTATGAATGAGCTTAAGCTTAACAGCCGTCTTGACGTGGAGCTATTGGGATGAATGCACTTGAGGCACTGCGCCAGATCGTGGCCCTGGGTGGGCCTGTGGTGGCGGTTTTGATCGTGATGTCGGTGCTGGCGCTGGCGGTTACGCTGTACAAGCTTTGGCAGTTCGCAGTGACCGGGGTCGGGCGTCATCGGGTGTTGTCCCAGGCGCTGGCAGCATGGGACAAAGGTGATCGCCAAACGGCGCGGGCTCGGCTGTCCAAAAGCCACAGCTATCTGGCCCCATTGGTAAGCGCGGCCATGGATGCGCCCGACCTGCCCGGTCTGGATGACCGTCTGGATGCCGAGGCCGGACTGGCGCTGGCCGGGCTCGAGCGTGGCTTCCGCCTGCTTGACACCGTGGCCCAACTGGCACCGTTGCTGGGTTTGTTCGGAACGGTTCTGGGCATGATCGAAGCTTTCCAAAGCCTGCAGCAGGCGGGCAGTTCGGTTGACCCATCCCTGCTGGCCGGGGGCATCTGGGTGGCGCTGATCACCACGGCGGTCGGGCTTGCGGTCGCAATGCCAACTTCAATGGTGCTGTCCTGGTTCGAAAGCCGCACCGCGCGCGAGCGGGTCTTTGCCGACAAAGCATTGCGGACCGTGCTGGTTCCGGGGCAATTGACCCCGGAAGCCGAAGCTTCCTCAGCCGTGCCGGAACATGCGTAACCGTGCGCCATTTGTCCGGCGATCCCTGTCGATGACACCGCTCATCGACGTGATCTTTCTGCTTTTGCTGTTTTTCATGCTGTCTTCGACCTTCTCGAAGTTCGGCGAGATCGAGCTTAGCAGTACAACCGGCGGAAATGCACAGACCAGCGAACCCTCTGAACGTGTCTTCCTGCAACTCGAGGCCGAGCGTCTGGTGCTGAACGGCACTCAGATCACGTTGGATGATCTGGAACGTGAGATCGAAACCGGGCAGGTTCTGGTCAGCCTCGCTCAGGATGTCACGGCCCAGCGGCTGACGGACGTTCTGATCCGGTTGCGCGGGCGCGACGGTCTGAGCATTCTGGTGCTGGAGTAGGCCGATGATCCGCCATACCGCCCCTCGCCGCAAACGCGATTCAACCATAGCCCTGATCAACGTCGTTTTCCTGATGCTGATCTTTTTCCTGATCACCGGCACCATCGCCCCGCCGCTGGACCCCGATCTGAACCTCGTCGATACATCCGAACTGGAGGGGCGCGAACCGCCCGATGCGCTGGTTTTGCACAAGGACGGAACCCTCAGCTTTCGCGGCGCAGAAACCAACCCCGAGGCCTTTATGGCCAACCACGGAGAGCAGCCGGTACGGATCGTGCCGGATCGCGATGCACCCGGCCCGCGACTGATTGAGGTCACAGGTCAGTTGCGCCGCAATGGTGCCCCTGCGGTCTTTCTTGTGACCGAGCGGTCTTTGGAATGATCCGGGGCTCGGTCATCGTTGCCGTCGTGGCCGTTCTGGTATCCCTGCTGGTGCACATGCTGGGGCTGGGCATGACCGGACCCGTTGAACCGGGGCCACCTGCCGCACAAGGCAATGCCGATGTGGTGGACCTCAGCAACAGTTTTGAAGAGCTCGCCGAAACGCCGAACGAGCCGTTTGCGCCAGAACCAGCCGAATCCCCCGAACCCGTCGAGGCCGAGATCCCCACCAGCGAAGCGCTTGTCGCCTCCGAAGATCCGCAACGTGTGTTCGCGCCCGATTTCGGCGAAGCCGAGATCGTGCAGCCGGATGTCATTGAGCCTCAGGACGCCGAACCCGCCGACCCGTCCGACAGCGACGAGCCCTCCCGCGCTGATATAGAAACCGCCGAGCCATCTTCGGTCGATACCGTAGCAGAAATTCCGCCGGGCGAACCGGCGACGGAGGTTGAACCGGTGGAGGCCGAGGTCCCTACCCCTCCGGTCATAGCTGCGGTCGAGCCCGAGGAGGAAGCTGAGACCCCCATCTCGGAACAAGCGGTGACGGAGTCCATTCGCCCGCGCCTGCCCGATCGAACACCCAACGATGCGCCCGAGGGTGCCGCCGACAGTTCTGACCAGTTCGCAGAACTTCGGTTTCCGCAACAACTGATCGAGTCTCCGCTGACAACATTCCGGCGTCAGGGAACAGATGCCTTTACCCGTGGAGATCGTCAGCGTCAGTCGGGCGGCCGCGGGCCGGGCAATTCAAACACCACCAACTATGCCGGGCAGGTACTGGTGCATCTGAACCGAACGCCGGCGGTATACGTTTCTGTGCGCGGCTTCGCGCGAGTGTTCTTTCAGATCGACCCCGATGGATCGCTGGCCTGGGTCGAGATCACCGACAGCTCGGGCTCACCCCAGATTGATCGGGCCGCAAAAGAACAAATCCGCCGCGCCGCGCCCTTCCCGCTGCCGCCGGGCGGCGTCAGCCGAAAACTGTCCTTCTATTACCAAAATGGCTAAGGATCCTGTTTGAGGTCCGCGCGCAGAGCACAGCTGCCCGTACTCTTTCTCAGGCAATTCCCGACAGTTTACGAACCACCTATCTCGACATACCCTTGCCGGACGTCATCAACAGGAACAGGGCCGTGAAGATCATATCAGGCGGACAGACCGGTGTAGACATGGCCGCGCTGGAATTTGCCCGTGCGAACGGAATCTCTTACGGCGGTTGGGTGCCAAGGGGCCGCGTGAATGAGCTTGGCCGAATACCCTGTGTTTTCGAGAACCTGACCGAAACGCGGTCCGAAGATGTAATCGAGAGAACCCGGCTGAATGTCGGCTTGGGTGATGCCACACTTGTCTTTGTCGATGGCTCATCCAGCCCCGGCACGCAGCAAACGGTTGCATTTGCCTCCAACGCCGACAAACCTCTTCTGGTAGTCGATCTTCGGAAAGGTGCAGAGCTATGCGCACATGAGGTCGAAGAGTGGTTGCTTACGAATCCTGTCGGTGTCTTGAATATTGCAGGTCCACGCGCATCTGAGGCACCCGGAATAGGTGCGAAGGTGGCAGAGGTGCTGCAGCGAAATTTATTACTGCTCAGCAGCTGACTTGGCCCCTAATTCGGATACCCGAAATGTTTCGCGACGCCCTACAGCCAGACATAGCCAATTCGCGCGCTATCCTATAGGCTTGCCCGTAACTTCGCGACTCTGGCCAATGACGCGAAGGGGGGGTTACCAGTTGTGAGGCTTAAATGGGGGGCATGACGACAGTTCCAGGTCTGCTTGGGCTCAGCAGCCACGTCATTTGGCATATGGTGGCCTGCGGCGACGTCAGGGGCGGCTGATGGCTGTGAACGCGCCCGGCTCAGAAACCGATCTGGACGGAATGGAGCATCGCCATCTGACGGTGATGCTGGCCGATCTTGTCGGCTCTACCGTGCTTGCCCAAACGCTCGAACCCGAAGACCTTCTGTCGACAACATTGCGCTATCAAAAGCTGGTCGAACACGCCACAGCCGAGTTCAACGGCAAAGTGTTGCAGATTGTCGGTGACGGGATGCTTGTCGTCTTTGGCTGGCCCGCCGCCTCGGAAAACAATGCCGAACGCGCGCTGCGCGCTGCATTGCGGATTCACTCCGATCTTGCCGCATTGAACGGCCCGGTCGACCTGAGCTGCCGTATCGGAGTGGCCTCGGGCGTCGTTCTGGTGGGTGATATTGCGCTAGGCTCGAACGTTCAGCCGGATGCCATATTCGGATCGACGCTCAATCTGGCGGCGCGGCTGCAATCTCTTGCCGCACCGGGTGAGACGATGGTTTCAGGCGCAGCGCGTACGCTTGGTGCAGGTCAGCTGGAATTCGAGCCCTTGGGGACGCACGCCCTAGCCGGGTTTGACAATCCGGTGCCGGTCTATCGTCTGGCGGGTAAGGCCGAAGCTTCACTGCGTCTGAAGGACAGATCACCTCTGTTCGGGCGTGATGACGAACGCAGCCAACTAATGCGTGCCTGGTCCGATGCAAGGGAAGGACGCGGCAGGATCATCCATCTGATGGGTGAAGCAGGGATCGGTAAATCCCGTCTGATCCGCGACATGCGCAAGACCGCAGAACCGCAAGCCTGGGTAACCTATCATTGCAGCCCGTTCCACATGAACACACCGTTTTATCCGTTTGCCACTCAGGTTGAACGATGGTGCGGTATTCAAAATGGTGATGATACCGATACGCGGCGCAACCGGTTAACGCAGCATCTGTCCGAAATTCTGGACAGCTCACAGTTGGAAACACTGTTCTTTGTTCTGGCCCCCGGCCCCGGAGATTGCGGCGCGACCAGCGAGGATGAACTGCGCAAAAAGATTAGTGAAATCGTACTGCGCGTCTTCCAACAGTTCAGCAATGATGGCCCTTTCATGGTTGTGATCGAGGATCTGCAATGGGCCGATCCCTCGACCATTTCGATTCTGCGGAATCTGGCCGAAAAGCTGATCGAACTGCCGATACTGATTTTGATCGCATCGCGCGAAGAAGTACCTCCGACCCTGGCGACACAGCTCCCGACGCACGGGCATATGCGCCTTGAACCGCTGGGCGCCGACGATGCTGCTGCTTTGGCCAACGCTGCATCCGGCGCGAAGCTGGATCAGGACACCACAGCGCAGATCGTGGCGCGCAGCAACGGTGTGCCGCTTTTCATCGAAGAATGCGCCGTTGCAATCGCTGCGTCACCGGATCGTTCTGCGAGCGATATTCCGACCACATTGCATGATCTTCTGGCACAGCAGGTCGACGCCGCCGGAGATCTACGCCGCGCAGCGGTCGAGGCCGCTGTGATCGGGGGCGCGTTTGACGCCTCCATGCTGTCCCATATCAGCGACCTCAGCCAAGCGGACGCTGAAGAGGCCATCTCGCGCCTCGCTGCCGACGGCATGTTGCAGCCCGTTCTCAGACCCGGGGCACGGCGTGGTCAGAACTGGCGCTTCCGGCACGAACTGGTGCGCGAGGCCGCCTATCAGAGCCTTGTCCGGGACCGCCGATCTTATCTGCACCAACGCGCGGCAGAGGCGCTGGCCGCTCAGCCCGAAAGGGCGCGACAACCCGAACTGATTGCGCGTCATTGGGAACTTGCAGGCTCTGCCACCCGCGCGGTGGCAGCATGGATCGAGGCGGCGCGTCACAACCTGCGACGCCATGCCAACAGCGAAGGAGCGCAGCAGGCAGAGGCCGGATTGCGGCTACTGGAATCACTGCCGCCCGAACGTCGCGACGAGGCGGAACTGAGTCTGCGATTTCTCTTGGCCGCAGCCGAGCGGGTGCGGGTCGGCTATGGTTCGGACGCCGCCATTGCTGCGTTCACCCGAAGCTTCGAGTTGGCAAAGAAGCTCGATGATCGGCGCACCTTGGTTCGGGCCGGTCGCGGGCTGTTCACGGCGGCAATGGTCAAAGGCGATTATCACAGCGCAGAACGCCTGGGCGCCGAGATGATCGATACATACGAAGACCACCACACCAGAATGGTCGGCAACTATATTCGCGGCGCAACCCTGTGCCCGCGCGGTCAGTTTTCCGAGGCCGCCGAGGCGTTGAACCAAGCCGCCACCCACGCAAAGGCCCATGCGGCTGAGGCTGGAAATGAACCGGATGTGGCGGCGATGGTGCAGATCGAGGCCATGACCGCTCTGGTCCAGAGTTTTCAGGGACAGACCGAGGCGGCACTTGCCGGGGCCAAATCCGCCGTCGACGCTGCCGGATCGCTTGGCCAACCGCTGATGGTGGCGAATGCCCTGCATTGGATGACAGAGATACACATGCAACTTGATCATCCGGACTATCCGCGCGTGGCCAATATGCTTGATGAAGCTGTACGCGACAATGGCGGCCCCTATTACCGGGCGGTTGCCATTGCGCATCTCGCCGGTTCGGCAATTCGCGCCGACAATGCCGAACACGGCGTTCACCTACTGGAAGCGGCCTGGCAAAAGATGCGCGAAACCGGGGCCGAAGCCGCGGGCGTTCTGGTGAACACCGAACTGGCGCGGGGCCATCTTGCGTTAGGGCAGATTGACAAAGGACTGGCCGCCACTGAGGCCGGGCTCGCCTGCGCCAAATCGACCGATGAGCGAAATTACGAGCCCGAACTGCGCAGAATTCAAGCCGCGCTTCTGCTCGAAAAAGGCGGGCCGGTCGACACGGCCGATGCAACGTTGCGCAGGGCCATATCCATCGCGCATGAGCAAGGTGCAAGGCTGTATGAGCTGCGGGCGCTGACCGATCTGGCGTGCATCCATCCGACCGATACCGACATCAGCGACCGTATCGCGGAACTGGAAATCAGCGGTCTGACCCTCTGAAATATTGACTAGCCTCTGCGGCCCAGTACACAATCATCGGGCTTCAAACCTACGAACGCCGCTACATCGGCGAAGGTCGACGTGCGCTGCAGTGTTTCGAAGCCACGATCCGAGAATGTCTCTTCCGAATAGAGGTTTTTGGACACCATCGGATTGTTCATCAGTTGCGTGATCGCATCATAGCCCACCATCGAAGTCATCAGATCCCCCATGATGACGGTGCCCTTGTGCTGTTCGGCAAATAGCCCGGGAAACAGCTCGACCCTGTCGACATTACCATAGAGACGGCTGAGATCGGCCACCAACTCGTCCGCAAAGGGTTGATCGCCGACAAGTTCCGCAATGCTGATATGCGGTTTGCGCCGAAAATGGTGGCGATAAGCGTTCAGCGATGGCAGCCGCGCCTTACGGGTCAGCGCAATGGTCGCCTCGACCGGTGCCGGGGCGTCCGGCGTGGGTTTCTCGAACATGAAATCGGGCGTATTGCGCAATGACATCCGCGCGGCGGTCTGGCGCGATAACGACTCGATCATCTTTTCAAGACCCGTCTCTTCAACCAGCCGGGGGTTAAAGCGAAAACCCTCGGTCCCAACCTGAACGCCGTCGATCAGATATCTGTCGGGGATCATCGAATGCCACCGATAGAGCAGGTTGAATTCAATCGCGATCTGGTTCGAGTGCTGCCAGCGCTCTCGTCGATTGACGCCAACCGGAAGCTTGAAAGGCATGTTGGCGATGTGGCCGATGTAATCTTCCATCACCACCTTGATCAGCACTGCGATCAGTGTGCAGCGGGTGGTCTGGAACACCCTTTCCTTATCCCACCCGGCTGTCCCGCGCTTCAGGTTCCACAGCGTATCAGCCAATTGGTTATGGGCCCGCAGCATCAGCGTGTTGATGACCATATAGCCGATGGTGCCATTGCCATTGTCGAGGCCGGTGGCATGGAATTCGAGCAGGCGTTCGTTGATCCCCTCTCCGTCCAGACCGGGATGCGCGCGTTTCAGGGCATTTCGCAGCTTGGTGGGATCATGCAGGGGCCGTCCCGCGTTGTCCCCGGTGGCAAGGCTGCCGTCAAAGGGCGGCGCAAGCTTTACCCCTCCGAACTCGACCCGGTGGAACAGTTTGGGCGACCAGGTCTCGCCTTTCTCATCCGTTCTGACAGCCATACGGTGCGTAAGCATCCCCGTCTCAGGATCCCGCTCGCGCAGCATGTCGGTCTGGTAATCGTTGAGGCCGTATATCTGGCAGAGATCGACCTCGTGGTTCGAGTCCGTCTGTCCGACAGGACCGTCAGGGCCGAAGGTTCTCAGAAAACTATCAGTGAACCACTGCGCCGCTGAGATGAACAGCAGCGTCGAGCCTTGCGGGCACAAAAGCGTCAGCGGGCTGCCATCCATCTGCTTGCGCCGCCGGAACAGATCGGCCACCTCGTCTTCGGGTGGCAATAGCGGTGAGGGGTCTTCGGGTGGCAGATGGCGGCCAATCCATTTGTGGGAATAGACCCCGGACCATGTGGTGTAATCCGCCCCCAGTGTCAGAGAGCGCGGCCTGTGTACCCGGGCGGCCCGCGCAAGCCGCAGCGCAACGACGCGACTGGCCAGCCCTCGGTTCACCTGAAACAGAAGATCGGTCAGCGTATCAAGATCAAACATCGACAATCCTCCGGACGGTTATCGGTTGGGGAACCGGGCACGAGCCAGGCTCAGATAGGTTCTGAGCCGAATTTCATTGATTGGCCCAAGCGGCCTGTGTTCTGCGGTGACGCGCCATGGTGAGAAACTCAGGGTATCGCCGTCATAAGGGTCAAACGCTGCATCCTGGGAGATTGTTATTTCCGCAACCGGCGTCACAGTTGCATGATAGGGGTCCAGTCGCGCATCCAGCTGCGGGTCGCAGGCCCAGCGGATGCGGTTGTCGAGCGGATCGAACCCCGACCCATCCCGTGGCGGTTCGATGACGCAAAACTCAAACCGGTTTTCGCCATTCGCTACATCCTGGCGCAAGTGCCGGCCGATTCCGTCGGGATCATCAACCGGGGAAGCAGGGATTTCGGGGCGAACACTGCGGGCCAGATACCGGACAATCTGATCCGAGCCCAGTTGATAAGGCGTGGTCGACCAGAAATGCACAGCAAACGGAGAATGCATGTAGTTCGAAGCAAAATCAGCTGCGATTTGGCCGTGCCGCTTGCCTTCTTTGGTCAGCAACACCCGGAAGGCGGCGCGCAGGCCTTCCCAAACCAAACGCAAGCTCCACCCGCGTCGTTTGTTTCTGGCGTGTTTTATCGCCTGACCCGCCGCAACCAGCCGGTTCAAACGTTCATAATCTATTGGCTCGTAGCTTGGAAATGTATCATTGTCGACCAGTACAAAGTCGAACTCATTGCTGTCCTGTGCAATCCCCAAGTGCTTAAGCGCCTCTTCATCGATCAGCTTGGGTTCGGGCACATCAAACAGTTTGACCGCCATGCCATGCGCGTCAGGCTCTCGGTCATCAAGATGTGCCCCGTTCGAGAATCGAATTGCCGCCTGATAGCAATCCGGCTGCGCAAACAGTCCATGGCGCAGGTGTTCCGGCAGATTATCCCGCACCGTAAAAGTCGCCGCCACGCAGCCATGGCTGCGTCCGTGCTGCGCCCGCAACCGGCGCCCTTTCCAGAGCGGAACCGCTTCTTTGTTCTGATCGATGACATTCTGAACAAGATCGGGGGGCACAGAGTTTACGGACATTTCAACAATCAACCTGCTTTACAAACCAAACCCGGCGTCACTGTAGCTAAGTAAGCCGAACAAATGGCAATTCTAAATTCAATTAGAATATACCAAATTCCTCCATCTACCAAATATCAGGTGTTTCCGGCGCGTAGATTAACCCGCAGCGTCCTTACGGCACGAACGCACAATCCTGCGCTTCGCGTATCACCCAATCCCGGAAAGCTTCGCCGTCCGGGCTAAGTTGAACACCTGCATTCGACAGCAGGTGATAGTCCTCCACCCCTGCAACTTCGCAATCCGGCAAACATCGCGTCAATCCGAACTTTCGGATCAAATCATCATTGGCCGGGGGCCGCGCCAAAGCCACCCCTCCGCCTGCCCCAGCCAGCGCCAATGCGGTTAGCGTGGTGTCGACGTGGGTTACCCTGACCCGTTCCGGCAACACATCCGCCCCCAGAACATGCACCCAGTTCTTGCGATGATCCGCCACCTCGATCAGCATGTGATCATAAATGTCGTCCACGCGGTGGATACGTGCCGCCAAATCAGGATGCGCCACCGGCAACAGCATTTCGCCAAACAGCCGATGCGCTTCAGTCCCGGGAGGGGGTTGGCCAAACGCAATCCACAAGTCTACGGCCCGGGGCGGCATTTCGGGACGACCGGAAAGAGAGTACAACTCGATCGAAACGCCCGGACGCGCCTCAAGAAACCTTGGCAGTCGCGGGGCAAGCCAGCCGACGGACAACAGCAGCGACACCCCAACGACCAGAGGTTTCGGGTGGGGCGAGGCCAAAACAGCGGCAGCAGCTTCCATCCGGCCCAGTGACTCTCCCACCACAACCAGCAAGCTGCGCCCGGCTTCGGTCAGTGACACACCGGCGGCTTTGCGTTCGAACAGCGGCCGCCCCAGATGCTGCTCCAGCGCCCGGATCTGCTGGCTGACCGCAGGGGGCGACATGGCCAGACGTTCAGCGGCACGGGCAAAACTGCCGGTCCGCGCGGCGGCCTCGAAAACCCGAAGCCAGTTGAGAGAGGGGATGCGTTTACTCATGATTGCAGGCTAAGCTCAGCTTAACCTATGGGGCAAGAGAAACGTCTTCTCTCAAACCTCACGCCGATTAGGCTCAATCCAGCATCAAGGGAGGACAGGATGCGGGATTCGATGCCAGACTATATCGAAAGCTATCGCGAAAACGGGTTTGTCTCGGGCTTGCCGGTGTTCACGGAAAACAAAGTCGCAGAACTGCGCCAGCAGATCGAAACGCTTGAGGCCGATTATGCTGCCGGTGCCAGCGACTATGACCTGACCCAATATTTCCGTGTCAACGGCCACGTCGTGATTCCCCTTTTGGCCGAGCTTGCCAGAACACCCGCCATTTTGGACGCGGTCGAAGGCGTTCTCGGCCCCGATCTGCTGGTCTGGTCGGTCGAGCTGTTCATCAAGGAACCCCGCACTCCCCATATCGTATCCTGGCATCAGGACATCACCTATTGGGGGATGGGCGAAACCGATGACGAAGTGACGGCCTGGGTCGCGCTGTCAGACGTTTCGGTCGAAGCAGGCTGCATGCGCTTCATTCTCGGAAGCCACAAGGGCGGGATCGCGGAACATGACGACACCTTCGACGCGGACAACCTGCTGTCGCGCGGGCAATCCATCGCGGGGATCGACGAAAACATGGCACAGCACGGCCCGCTAAAACCCGGTGAGATGTCTTTGCACCACGGGCGGTGCTTTCATGCTTCGGGCGCCAATGGCAGCGATGACCGCCGCATCGGTCTGGCCATCCGCTATGTAACCCCTGCGGTGCGCGATCACGCACCGGGTCGGGATTGGGCCATGCCGGTGCGTGGCGAAACCCCGGCGGGCGGCTGGAGTTGCATTGCAGGGCCGCGCGGCCTGTTTCATCCTACCGATCTGGCACTTTATCAAAAAATACTGGAGGGTCAGGCATCGACCCTCGCCGCTGGTGCGGATCAGGCAGTCGGACTTTACGCTACAGGAGACAGCAAATGAGCGAAACGGTCAGCTTCACAGCCATGAAAGACGGCACCAAAGAGGATTACGAGCTGCTTGAACGTCTTGAAAAGCCCTTTCTCGCGCTGACCGCAGACCGGGTGCTGGAGGAACTGCGCCGCGCAGGCGAGGTTACCCTGGAAGGCTATCCGATCACACGCCTGCAACACGGGCTGCAATCGGGTACCCGCGCCATGCGGGACGGCGTTGACGTCGATTGGGTGGTTGGTGCGCTGCTGCATGATATTGGCGATGGTCTGGCCCCACAGAACCACGACCGCATGTCCGCCGAGGTTATCCGCCCGTTCGTTCGGTGGGAGGTCTCTTGGACCATAGAACATCACGGCATCTTCCAGTCGCTTTATTACGGACACCATTATGGATGGGATCGTAATGCACGTGACCGTTATCGCAATCATCCGCTGTTCGACACCTGTGCTGCCTTCTGCGAACATTGGGACCAATCCAGCTTTGACCCTGACTATGCCATGGAACCGATGGAAACCTTCGAACCCATGGTCCGCGAAGTGTTTGGGCGCAAAGCCTATGATCCGGCTGTGATCCGGGAAGGCGAGATCACCAATCTGCCCGAACAGCTAGCTGGAAAATAGAAGTAACACCACATGAAACGCATCTACGATTTCAGCCGCAATCCGGCCAAACGCAACTTTACCGTTGCCGATCTGAAGGCGCTGAAAGGGTCGGGGCGCACATTGTCCATGGCCAATCCAGCCAACAACGACGAATTGCAGGCCTGTGTTGACGCGGGCATTGACCTGTTCGTCGTCGGCGCGGATCAGATGGAGGATGTGCGCCGAATTGCGCCAATTCATTTCACCGGCGCAGGCTCGTCCTGGGCGCAGTTTGGCTCGGATGATGAGATCATTGCGCATGCTTATGAGACCATGCGCAATGGCGCGGATATGTATTATACCCTGCGGTCTTTCGACGTGATGGAGCGCATGGCCCGCGATGGCATCCCGGTGCAGAGCCATATCGGCCTGATCCCGACATTCAGTCATCACTGTGGCGGGTTGCGTGGCTGGGGCCGCAATGCCGAAGAGGCGATGAAAATCTTCCAGACGTTGAAACGAATGGAGGATGTTGGCGTATTCGCCGTCGAGGCCGAGTGCATCGCCGAAGAGGTTCTGGCCGCGGTGAACACCAAAACGACGGTTGTGACGTTCTCGCTTGGCTCGGGCAACGCGGGCGATGCGGTGTTTTCGTTTGTTGCAGATATCTGCGGCGAGGCCAGCGAAGAGGACACACCCCCTAAACATGCGCACGCCTTTGGCAATGTCGGACGGTTGCACAAACAAATCCATCAGGAACGTGTTGCGGCGCTATCCGAGTTTCATAACGAAGTCACTGCAGGGCACTTTCCCTATCCCGCAACCAATATCGGTATGCTTGAGGGAGAACACGGTAAGTTCCTTGAAGAATTGGACAAATGGCGGCCCATACATGAGTAGAACCGGCGGCTACTACCGCCGTTCCCTGATTTTTTTGCCAAATCACCTAAAGAAGGCAGACCTAGTATAGGCGCTTGAAAAAGGCGGCATCGGTCCTGCCTGATCACCGGAAACATCAGGCTTTTATTAGCCTCGTATTTTAACCCACCTGCAAGTCACCAAAACCAAGATAGCGGAGGTGGACGCATGATTTCTCAGCTTCCGGCCAGATTGATTTCGTTCATCAAGTGATCTGGGATCAGCACACCTTGGTTTTGCGCTACACGTCGTGCTTGCAAGCGACGGGTGCCTGGAAGTCTTGCACCTTCCTGAGCTTCGATCTGGGTTGCAAGCTCCTCCAACTGTGCACCAAACTGAGACCCCACCGAACAACGCGGATCGATTGCGATCATGAACTGGCCGACACCTGGCGGCTTGCCTTCGGCCTCGAAGAATGACGACGCCTGATAGCTGTAATTAGCGCCGGTCAATGTCGCGGCCAGAATCTCGACAATCAGGGCAAGCGCCGAGCCTTTCGCGTCACCCATGGGAAACATCATTCCGGAAAGCGCTGCATCCGGGTCGGTCGTCGGGTTCCCGTCCGCATCAAGCGCCCAGCCCTCGGGAATCGGCTCACCCTTTTTCTTGGCCGCCATGACTTTCCCACGCGCGATCTTCGACAGCGACAGGTCGATGACAATCGGGTCAGCGCCCTCTCGCGGTGCGGCAAAGGCGATCGGGTTGGTGCCGAACAGCGCCTTGGTGCCGCCCCAAGGTGCCATCGCTTTAGGAGTGTTTGCCACCATCAGCGCGACAAGGCCCTGATCCGCCAGCCTTTCGACATGTGCCCCCAACTGCCCGCAATGATGAGAATTCGTAATGGCCGCCGCTGAAATTCCCGTGTTCTTGCTCAGTCTGGTCAGTTCCTCGATAGCAAGGTCAATCGCCGGAAACGCAAAGCCCGACCGCGCATCGATGCGCACAAAGGCCGTGCCGCCCGCTTCGATGACAGGGCACGCCGCCCCGACCACCTTGCCGAAGCGCGCCTGAGCTGCATAGGCCGCAACGCGGGAAAACCCGTGACCCGCTTGCCCGTCCACTTCGGCGGCCACCAAGGCCTTGGCCACAGATCGTGCGTTCCGCTCTGAGACAAAATTCGCCATCAGAGCCTTTGCAACAAGCACCTCAGCCTCTTCGATTGTCAGTCTGTGTTCCAGCGTCAAACTCCGATTAGATCTCGATTTACGTCAGCAAAAAGCCCAGCCCGGTATCCACCGGACTGGGCGTAAGATATGTCGAATTCAGCGTCGATTTCCATTCCGGATTTCGCATCCACCTCCCCGGAAATGGCACCCCCCTTGCCCTAAGCCGAGCGGTACAGCTTCGTCATCGAGAACTCGCGGTGACCCAGAGCTTCGGCAGCGGTGTGGCGGCCATTGGCGGTGCGGCGGATCATCTCGATCAACGCATCGCCTGCCTGATCGATGGTCATTTCGCGTGTCAGAACACCCGTCACATCGACATCGATATGTTCCGCCATGGTGCGTAGCGTGCGTGGATTGCCCGAGATTTTGATTACCGGAACAATCGGGTTGCCCACAACGTTACCCTGACCGGTCGGGAAAGTATGGATCACGGCACCACCTGCAGCCATCAGGGTCACACATTCCGCCGCCGCCGATGAGCTGTCCATGAAGTACAGGCCTGGACCTTTTTCAGGTGCTTCTGCCGGACCGATCGCATCGATGTATTGCGAAGTACGACCGATCTTTTCCAGATTACCCAGAGCCTTCTCTTCGATGGTCGTCAGACCACCCAGAATGTTGCCTTTGGTCGGCTGGCTGTCCGACAGGTCGTCGGTCTGGTGGGCAAAAATCACGTCATCGGTATAGGCTTGCCAAATCTGTTTGAACTTGGCCGCCGCTTCAGGGGTCGCAGCGCGCTTTTCGCAGATATGTTCGGCGCCGGTGATTTCCGAGGTTTCACCAAAGAACCCTGTCATGCCAAGCGGCAGCAGCTTGTCATACATATTGCCAACCGTCGGGCACGAGGACAGGCCAGTGGTGGTGTCACTTTCACCGCATTTGGTCGAGACCCAAAGCTCGTGGATCGGGCAAGGCTCTTTTTGCAGTTCAGTCGCCCAATGGACGTATTCCTTGGCCTTCCAACTGGCCTGACGGATGGTTTCGAAATCCCCCTTCTGCTCGATCGAGAATCCTTCGACCGGCTTGCCGGTTTTCGCGATGCCATCGACGATCACCTTGGTCCATTCGGGCTCGATTCCGATGACCACAACGGCGGCAACGTTCGGATTTGCGCCAATACCGATGATGGTACGGAAGTGCAGGTCGAGGTCTTCACCGAACTGCAGGCGTCCATAAGCATGCGGGACGGCCATCGTGCCTTTGACATTATTCGCAACCGCTTCGCAGGCCGCGTTCGAGATATCGTCGACGGGAAGGATCAGAACGTGGTTCCGAACGCCAACGCGCCCGTTTTCGCGGCGCCATGCGTTCACTGTAATGTTCGAGAAATCAAGAGCCATCGTCTTACCACCGTTTGGTTTTGCAGTTGTGAGTATGCACGTGGTCGCCGACCCCTGCCGAGCCGACCATACGCCCGATGTCTTCACCGTATTTGATCACGGTATCGCCTTCGTTCAGCGGCTTGAGCGCCACCTTGTGGCCGATCGGAATGTCGCTGTTGGCGGTGAGTTTGAAGTCGGAATTGTCATGCGTCACCACGCAGAGCATTTCCGTTCCTGCGGTCAATCCTTCCACTACCACCACGCCAACGTTGTCCTCGTGGTCGTGGACAAGCAACTGCGGTATCGCCATGTCCATTTTTCCTTTGCAAGAGTCTGTTTCTGTCGGCTATATATATTTACTCTTATATAAGAGTCAATATAGCTTATTGAGCGGATACGCGTGCTTGTGATAGTACGCCAGATGGAGGCACCCGCATGGCAACACCGCTCTATCAATCTGTTTACAATGAGATAATTGCGAGGATTGCGGATGGCCGCTATCCGCCCGGAACGATGCTGCCCAGCGAGTTCGACATCGCCGCAGAGCTGAGCGTAAGCCAGGGCACAGCCCGCAAAGCACTGACTGAACTGGAAGCAAAGGGAATCGTCGAGCGCCGTCAAGGACGCGGGACTTTCGTGACGCTGCGCACGCCCGAGAACTCTCTGTTCCATTTCTTTCGCATCCGCGACGCCCGCGGCGAACAAGTGGCGCCGACGCTTGGTTCAGAAAAGGTGCAACGCCGTCCTGCCACTACGAAAGAACGCCAAACCTTGTTCGGAGCACCCGAAGACGTGTTTCAGATTGATCGTGTACGCAATTTCAACGATGCGCCGCTTTGTGTGGAAACGGTTGTGGTATCGACCGATCTGTTCCCCGGCCTTCTGGATCGCGCGCCCCTGCCGAACATGCTGTACGTGCTGTTCCAACAGGCCTATTCCTGCATCGTGATTTCGGCCAAAGACGACCTGAGCGCGGGCGTGGTGGATGACGAAACGGCCAAAACGTCAGGCCTGCCGGTTGGCAAGCCTGTTCTGAAGGGCAAACGCGAGGGCAAGGACCTGCTGGGGCGTGTCGTCGAGTTGCGGTCGAGCCTTTATGTCACCGACGACGTGACCTATTCCGTCAGTCTTGATGCGCTTTGACCACCACGTCCTGCACGATTACACCTAGGTCCTGTCCGGGATGGTCACGATGACACCGTCATTGGCGCTGCGCGTTGCCGCATCGGCCAGCATCTGCGCCCGCAGACCGTCTTCCCCCGACGGCGAGACTGCCGCGCCCGTCTCAAGCGCCGCCACGAAATGCTGCATTTCAGCCCGATAGGCATCGGCATAGCGTTCCAAAAAGAACGGCTGCACCGTCGTCTTGGCCATGCCCGACGCATTCGCCAGCTCTACCGAGGTTCTCAGGATATTGTCCGCGCGCAGCATGCCCTGGCTGCCATGTACTTCGATCCGCTGATCATACCCATAAGTCGCGCGGCGCGAATTTGAGATCTGACACAGCCGCCCACTGGCCGTTTTCAATGTCGCGACCGCCGTATCGTAATCGCCGACAGAGCCGATCTCGGGGTCAACGAGACAGGATCCGGATGCAGTCAGTTCGACCGGCTCTTCACCCAGCAGAAACCGCGCCATATCCAGATCGTGGATCATCATGTCGCGAAAAATCCCGCCGGATGTCTTCACATATCCGATTGGCGGCGGCGCCGGGTCGCGCGACAGGATCGTAACGATCTCGACACCTCCGATCACCTGGTCCGCGACCTGCCGCTGCAGATCCGAAAAATTCGGATCAAATCGCCGATTGAATGCCGTCATGAACGGCACACCTGCGGCCTCGACAGCGGACAAGCAGTCGCGGATCCGATCTACGGACAGATCAATGGGCTTCTCGCAGAATATGGCCTTTCCAGCCGCTGCAGCCGCATGGATCAGGTCAAAATGCGTTGTCGTGGGCGTGCCGATAATCACCGCATCAATGCCGGGATCGTTGATCAACGCATCAGCGTCCATCACCTTGGCCTCGGTAAAGGTCGCAAGCGCCTGCGCCGCTTCGGGGACCGCGTCCGCCACTGCCGCGGTGCGCGCGTTCGTCATCGCGCGCAGCGTGCGCCCATGCACCTGACCGATACGACCACAGCCCAGAATGCCGATATTGATCATCTGTTACCCTTTGAATGTTTGCAGTACAGTCCGGGCCGCCGCGACGACCGGATCATGTGTTTCTTTCAGGATCGTCACGCGATCAAACCTGTCCGGATCAGCGTTCACCGCAGCGCGCAGCGCCTGACCAAAGGCCATTCGCAGCTCGGTCCCGATGTTGAACTTGCAGATATTTGTGTTCTTCGCCAGCGCTTTACGCTGCGAAACCGGGACACCTGATCCGCCATGAATGACCAGCGGCACCGTCGTTTCGGCCTGAATCGCAGCGATCCGGGGCTCGTCCAGCCCGCCTTCTTTGTCCTGTTGCAGGTGAACATTGCCAACCGAAATAGCCATCGCGTCGACGCCTGTTTCAGTCGCGAATATCGCGGCTTCCTTTGGGTCCGTTCCGGCCGAGGCCTCTCCGCCGGAATAGCCGACAAACCCAATCTCACCCTCACACGAAATCTCGGCCTGATGCGCCAGTTCGGCAATCCTGCGGGTCTCGGCGATATTCTCGGCCAGCGGTTTGCGCGAGCCATCAAACATCAGCGAAGTAAAACCGGAATCCAGCGCCTCGGAGCATTCATCATAGGTATAGCCGTGATCAAGATGGGCCACGACCGGCACGCTGGCAGTCTCGGCCAAATGCCGGAACATCTTGCCCAGAATAGGCAGGGGCGTGTGTTCCCGGCAGCTTGGACCTGCTTGCAGGATCACGGGGCATTCCTCAGCCTCGGCAGCGGCCACATAGGCGCGCATATCCTCCCACCCGAGACACACAAGACCACCGACTGCATAACCCTGCTGCAATGCAGGCTGCAGGACATCTTTCAGCGTCACAAGGGTCATTTGAACTTCGCGATCATGTCCTTGATACCCGGAATGGTCTCGACCTGATAGGCGTGCGATGGTTGGAAATACTGGATCAGGCTGCGCTGGGACAGACCGCCAAGGATGGTGAAGTAATACATCTGATAACCCGGCAACACCGCACAGGGGTGATAGCCTTTGTCGAGGCAGATCGTTGACCCATCCACGATGTGATAGGCATCACCTGACTTACCATCTTCGCGCTGCAGCATCTGCACGCCCGAGCCGTGGTTCGGCTTGAAGCGGAAGTTATAGGTCTCGTCATGGCGGGTTTCATCCGGCAGACGGTCGGTATCGTGCTTGTGCGACGGGAAACCGGACCAGCCGCCCTCGCCCACCGTAAACAGCTCGGACACCAGCAAACGCCCGACCTTATCGTGGTACTTGGTGCCCAGGATATGCTTGATTTTTCGATGAGTTTTCGTGTCGTCCGAGCCGTATTGCACCAGATCCAGCTCATCCTTGCGCACGTCAAACGCCTCCAGAACCTTGTCATAGCGCGCGCCACAGACAAAGACTTCGGCCTCGTCCGACATGCAAACCATCTCGGCCTTTGCGGCTGTCGGCACATAGACACCTTCAGGCTCGCCGTCCCAGACATCTTCGACACGCTCGCCCAAACCTTCGGATTTGAAACCCTCGATATCGACATTGATGGTGCCTGTGGCGGGCACGATGCAGGTTTCGTAACCGGGGACAGCGTATTCGAACGCCTCACCCTTCTTCAGCTTGACGATGTTGAAATAGTTCAGCGGCACGCAGGGATCATCCACATCGACGATGGGTTTGTTCTGGTTGTCATAAGGGGGAATGTGCATCTCTGATCCTCTCAGGCGTCGGTCGGGCCGGGATGACCGGCCATGAATGTCGTAAGTGTCGATGCGTCAGCCATTGCTGGCGCACAGCCGGGGCGGGACACGGTTATCGAGGCGCAGGCAGAGCCGCGCAGAATCGCCGCGCGCAGGTCCTGACCTTCGGCCAGTCCAGTCACCAGACCAGCCATGAAACTGTCCCCGGCACCGGTAGGCTTGAGGGCTTCAACCGGCCATATCCCGGTGTGGATCTCTTCCCCCTCGGCAAAGGTGACCGCGCCTTTCTCACCCATCTTGTAAACAACGACGGCTGCGGTGCTTTCGGCCAGAGATCTGGCCTTTGCCAGCCCTTTTTCGATCCCGCCAGCCATAAAGCCAAACTCTTCGTCATTGCCGACAATCATGTCCGAGGCAGCGGCGGCGCGGCTCAGAACATCCTCGGCAACCTGTGGCGATGGCCAGGAATACGGGCGATAGTCCACATCGAAAATGATCGGCAGCCCCGCGGCCTTTGCCCGGTCAATGGCGTCAAATGTTGCGCTTCTGGAGGGCTCGGCCGCAAAAACGGTCCCTGCCGTGATCAATGCCCCAAATCTGGCATAATCGACGGCGGCCACATCCTCGGCATCCATCTGAAAATCCGCCGCGCCATTGCGATAGATCACATTGCGATGCCCCTCGACCCGGCTTTCGTAAAAGGCCAGAGAGTTGCGATATTCACCACCCACCGGTTTGACATACTCGGCGCCGACGCCGTAGCGCTTGAGCTGACCAAGGCAATAGCTGCCGACACTATCATCCGAAACACGCGTCACCAGCGAGGCCTGACCGCCCAGCTTGCAAATGCCTGCCGCGATATTGGCCGCGGATCCGCCAAGCCCCACACTGATCGTCTCGGCATCTTCGACGGCAACGCCGGGATCGGTGTAGAAATCGATACCCGCGCGGCCAACGACGACGAAGGTGTTCTTTTTAATGCCGTCGAGCAGCGCAGCCATCAAACACCCCTTCTTTGCTTGGAGCGCGAGGCTTCCCAGTCGACATGGGCGGCGCGCACCTTGTCAGAAGTCGTGACATGCGGCGTACCAACTTCCCACCAGGCGTGGCCTTCGGTGGTCCAGCCGTCATAGGGGTCAACTTTCATGCTGATCACATAAGTGCGGTCGGACGCCTTGGCGCGCTTGAACGCCTCCTCCAACTCGGACGGTGAGCTGACGGTTTCAGCCTGGGCCCCCATTGCACGTGCATGAGCCTCAAAATCGACGCCCACCTGCGTTGTTGCCGTTGGCGTGTCCGAGATCAGGTTGTTGAAACTTTCGTTGCCGGTGTTGTTCTGCAGCTTGTTGATGACCGCGAAACCGCCATTATCCAGAACCAGTATGATCAGCTTCTTGTCCGTCAGAACGGACGAGTAGATATCCGAATTCATCAGCAGATAAGATCCGTCGCCTGTGAATATGATCGTGTCCTGATCAGGCTCCAACTGCGATTGCGCGATCCGCGCCCCCCATCCGCCTGCGATCTCATACCCCATGCAGGAAAACCCGAACTCGACATCGACGGTTCCGATATCGAGCGTCTTCCAGTTCGCGGTGACCTCGGCGGGCAAACCGCCTGCTGCCGCCACCACACGGTCGCGCTTGTCGCACAGGCGGTTTACCTCTCCAATCGCTTGCGCATAAGAGGCCGGTCCGTTCCCGACCCGCGTATTGTTGGCGACATAGTCATCCCATTTCGCCCGCTCCTCTTTGGCTTTCTTAGTCCAGTTCGCTGGAGCCGCGTAATCGGCAACCGCATCGGCGAGCGCCGGAAGCGCCAGCTTTGCGTCACCCACAACCGTTGTCGACATGTGCTTTGCCGCATCATGCCGACCGACATTGAGGCCGATGAATTTTGCGCCATGCGCGAAGGCGGTCCAGGACCCGGTGGTGAAATCCTGAAGGCGCGTGCCAACCGCAAGGATGAGATCCGCCTCTTCCGCGATGGTATTGGCCGAATCCGAACCCGTCACTCCGATTGGACCAATGTTCAGCCCGTGATCATGTACAAGATTGGCGCGGCCCGCGATGGTTTCGACAACCGGGATACCTGTTGCCTCTGCGAATTCGGTCAGTTCAGCAACCGCGCCGGAATACTGCACGCCGCCACCCGCGATGATCATCGGACGCTTGGCCGATTTCAACAGCGCCGCCGCATCCGCGATCTCAAGCGCATCCGGCGCCTGACGACGAATCCGATGCACGCGCTTTTCAAAGAAGCTGACCGGATAGTCATAGGTCCACCCCTGAACATCCTGTGGCAGGCCTATAAAGGCCGGGCCACAATCGGCAGGATCAAGCATCGTTGCCAAAGCCGCAGGCAGGGACTGTATCACCTGTGCCGGATGGGTAATACGATCCCAGAATCGGCTGACCGCCTTGAACGCATCATTGGTGCCGAGACTTGGGTTCCAGAAATGTTCAAGCTGCTGCAGCACCGGGTCCGGCAGGCGGGTCAGAAACGCATCGCCACACAGCAAAAGCATCGGCAGGCGGTTGGCATGTGCAAGTGCCGCCGAGGTCAGAAGATTCGCAGTGCCCGGACCCGCAGATGCGGTACAGAACATGAAACGGCGGCGCAGATAGGCCTTGGCATAAGCTGCGGCGGCAAAACCCATGCCCTGCTCGTTCTGGCCGCGATACAGCGGCAGCTCTTGCTGATGGTTAAAGAGCGCTTCGCCCAGGCAGGTCACGTTGCCATGTCCGAAAATGCCGAAACCGCCACCGCAGATACGTGTTTCCACCCCGTCAATTTCGATCCACTGATTAGCCAGATACCGGACAATTGCCTGCGCTGTCGTCAGCGTCACGGTTTGCGCTGCCTGCCCCATGAAATCCCCTTTACACTTGTGCGAAATTTCCGCCGGTCACGATTGGATATTGACCTTTGTGGTAGATTAAGGATATCCGATTTGCAACCGGTTGCAAGCGGTTTTTAGGGAGGGCGCTCAGATGTCAGATATCGGAATTGGCGTCATCGGTGGCGGCTATATGGGCAAGGCGCACGCAGCGGCCTATAGCTCGGTCGCCACACTTTTTGAAACCGAATTGCGCCCCAGACTTGAAGTTGTTTGTGCAACATCCGCCGCCTCAGCCGAACGCTACCGGAAGGCTTATGGCTTTGCACGCGGCACAGACGATTGGCGCGATCTGGTCAATGATCCGAAGGTCGAAGCCGTTATCATCGCTTCTCCGCAAAACACACACCGAGAGATTGCGCTTGCCTCATTTGCAAAAGGCAAGCCGGTGTTTTGCGAAAAGCCGTTAGGTGAGAGCCTGTCAGACTCAATCGCGATGAACGATGCGGCCTTAGCCAGCGGGCAGATCAATATGGTCGGTTTCAACTATATCCGCACGCCAGCATCCCAATTTGCCCGCAAGCTGATTGCCGACGGCCGGATCGGGGAGGTCACCTATTTCCGCGGCGAACATACCGAGGATTTTCTAGCCGATGCGGAGCTGCCGGGCAATTGGCGGACCCAGGGAATTGCCAATGGCTGCATGGGTGATCTGTCGCCGCATATGATCAACGGCGCACGGGCGTTGATCGGACCCATCACATCACTTTGTGCGCAGGTTGAAACCGTCCATGCCTCGCGCGGTGGCGTTGCCGTGACCAATGATGACCAGGCACAGTTCATGTGCCGGTTCGAGAACGGCGCCCAAGGCCATCTTTTTTTCAGCCGTGCCGCGACCGGTCGCAAGATGGGGTACGCCTATGAAATCCACGGCACCAAAGGCCAGATCCGCTTTGACCAGGAAGATCAGAACGCCCTGCACCTCTATACAATGGAAGGTCCCGAGGCCGAGCGCGGCTTTCGCAAGATTCTGACAGGTCCATCCCATCCGGACTATCTGCCGTTCTGCCAAGGACCGGGACATGGTACCGGTTATCAGGACCAGATCATTATCGAGGCCAAGGACTTTCTCACCGCCATCGCCACAGGCAAGAACATCTGGCCAACTTTCGCGGAAGGCCTGGAAGTAAATCGCGTCGTCACGGCCGCGCTTGATTCAAGTCGCAAAAATGCTTGGGTCGACGTGTCCGATTACTAGAAAGAAAATGAAATGATCAAGATCGGCAACGCGCCCTGCTCGTGGGGCATCGAATTCGCATCCGACCCGGCCTACCCGGCATGGCAATCAGTGCTGAGCCAATGCGCCCAGGCGGGATACAAGGGGATCGAGCTTGGCCCCATCGGATATATGCCCGAAGACCCTGAGATTCTGCGCGATGAGTTGGACAAGAATGACCTGTCCATCATCGGCGGCGTCGTCTTTCGCGCTTTCCATGACCCAGCGAAATGGGACGAGGTCATGGACGCTTCGGTTCGGACCTGCAAAGCGCTGATGGCCCACGGTGCACAGCATTTGGTCTTGATCGACAGCATCTCACCCCGACGCGCACCCACTGCCGGGCGCGCAGATGAGGCCGAGCAGATGGACAAGGCCGAATGGACCGCTTTCCGCGACAGGATCGAAACCATCGCGAAAATGGGTGCCGAGGACTACGGGCTGACCGTCGGCATCCATGCCCATGCCGCTGGTTTCATGGATTTTGAACCCGAGCTGGAGCGCCTGCTGAACGAGGTCGATGAAAGCATCCTGAAGATCTGCTTTGACACCGGCCACCACTCCTATGCGGGCTTTGATCCGGTCGCTTTCATGAAAAAGTATATCGACCGCATCAGCTATATGCATTTCAAGGATATCGACCCCGGCGTCAAAACCGATGTCGTCGCCAACCGCACCGATTTCTACAAGGCCTGCGGTCAGGGGATTTTCTGCAATCTCGGTCAGGGCGATGTAGACTTTCCGGCCGTGCGGCAGGTTCTTCTGGACGCGGGCTTTGAGGGCTGGTGCACTGTCGAACAGGACTGTGACCCGTCATTGCCGGGCACTCCGCTGGAAGACGCGGTAAGCAACCGCAAATATTTGGAATCCATCGGCTTCTAAAGCCGGAAATCTTATGAATGCCCGGTACGTGTGCCGGGTCCGAACTGAGAGAGAACTCCTCATGAGAAAACTGCAATGGGGCATGATCGGGGGTGGCGAAGGCAGCCAGATCGGGCCTGCACACCGGATGGGCGCGCAGGCGGATGGAAACTTTGTTCTGGCAGCGGGCGCACTGGATCATGACGCCGAGCGCGGCAAGGATTACGCCCAGCGTCTGGGCGTGGCTGCGGACCGTGCCTATGGCAACTGGCAAGAGATGCTGGACGGAGAAACAAGGCGCGCGGACCGCGTCGATCTGGTGACGGTCGCGACCCCGAACTCTACCCACTTCGAGATCACCAAGGCTTTCCTTGAGGCGGGCTTTAACGTGCTTTGCGAAAAGCCGATGACCATGACCGTCGAAGAAGCCGAAGAGATCGTGAAAGTCGCCGAGAAGACAGGCCAGATTTGCGCGGTGAATTATTGCTATTCGGCCTATCCCATGGTGCGTGAGATGCGCAAGATGGTCGCGGATGGGGAAATCGGCAAAGTGCGCCTGATCGTCACCAACTTCAGCCATGGCCACCACGGCGATGCGGCGGATGCGGATAATCCGCGCGTGCGCTGGCGCTATGACCCTGCCATGGCAGGGGTTTCGGGACAGTTCGCGGATTGCGGCATTCACGCGATGCACATGGCCGGTTTTATCGCGGGTGACGAAGTGCGCACGCTATCTGCGGATTTCGCGTCAACCATTGGCAGTCGCGAGTTGGAAGACGATGCGATGGTCAATTTCCGGATGGAAAACGGCACGGTCGGGCGGCTCTGGACCTCTTCCGTCGCCATTGGTCGCCAGCACGGGTTCGAGATTCAGGTGTTTGGCGAAACCGGCGGTATGAAGTGGTTCTCCGAGCAACCAAATCAGGTGATGTACTCACCTGTTGGGGGGCGCACCCAGATCATCGAGAAAGGTGAAGGCGGCTTGTCGGATGAGGCCAGTCGCCTGAGCCGCGTCGCCATTGCACACCCCGAAGGGTTCCCGATGGCCGTGGCGAACATCTATCTTGATCTCGCGGCAGCAATCCGGGGCGAGCCTCATGGCACCTTCCCCTCAGCGCAGGATGGCCTACGCTCGATTGCAGCGGTGCATCAGGCGGTGGCTTCGGCAAAGGCGAATGGCGCGTGGGTGGACGCGCGCCCGCCAATGTTCCGCTAAAGCTATCTATGGCAAGGGGCGCAAAGTGCCCCTTTCCACAATGGTACAGGCAAAAAGCCGCGCCTCTGGCAAGCGGCTTTCATCTTTCAGCGTTGCTTCGATCAACTCGATGGAAGAGTTGATGATCTGCGCGATGGGATTGCGGATTGTGGTCAGGTTAATATTCTGCCACCCCGCCATTTCCATGTCGTTCAAACCGATGATCCCGATATCTTCGGGAACCGTCAGGCCCGCCGTCTGAATGGCGGAAAGGGCGCCGATCGACAGCACGTCATCACCACAGAAATACGCCTCGGCGGGTTTTGATTTGAGCAGGCTCAACATTTCTTCCCGACCGGCGTCGAAGGAATAGTTGCTGGCAAAGCTGACCGACCATTGGACCGACGGGTCGGCTTCCAAAACCTCGGCAAATCCCTTCAGACGGTCTTGCGTAGATGTCGCGTTTTCGGGACCGCCCAGAAAGGCCACGCGCTTGTATCCCCGCGCAACCAGAGTCTCGGCAGCCAAACGTCCAGCCTCGATATTGTCGATCCCCAGAACATTTACCTTGGGGCTGGGGGAGTGTCGGCCAAAGGAATGTACCACCGGAATGCCAACGTCCCTGAACGCTTCGGCAAATGTAGCAGGCAGCGTTGAAGACGCCACAATGACCCCATCGACGGAATAGGCCTGCAACATGCGCAAGGATGCGGTCGGCTCGGTCTCATCCGTCAGATTGACCAGCAGAGGGCGCAACCCACGCTGCTGAAGTCCCCGGGTGAACTGATCGAAGACGTTCAGAAAGATCGGGTTGTGAAAGTTGTTGGAGACAAGCCCGATCAGCTTGGTGCGCCCGGTTGTCAGCGACGACGCCAGAGCATTCGGGCTGTATCCAAGATCGGCAGCGGCCTTTTCGACCTTTGCGCGGGTCTTGGGGCTGACGGAAGCGCCTTCGGTGTAGGTGCGCGAGACGGCAGATCGGGACACCCCCGCACGTTCTGCCACCTCTTTCAATGTCACCGGCACGAATGACGCCCTTTCAGTTTATGTGTTGTCCTCAGCCTCCGCTGCGGCCCGAACTGCATCCCAATCCGCTATATACAGCTTCCAACCGGCGATGCCACCGAGCCCCATGAAGATCAAGCCCCAAGCGAGCGCGCCAGTTGTAAACTCGAATATCGCCCAGAGAATTGGTACGACCACAACCAGAATCCGCCGCCAGACAGGCAGAAAGAAAGGTATATCGAAATCGAGTAACCTTGCTTCCTTCTTAGGCGGCACCTTCGTACTCGGCCCCCGTCTTGGCGCCCGTGATATAGGCAACGATGTCCTGACCGTCAGTCTCTTCTTTCTTGAGGTTCGCGACGATGCGGCCCCTGCGGAAGACAATGATCCGATCCACCAGATCCATCACCTGACGCATGTTGTGACTGATCAGGATCAGCGGTTCGCCCTGTTCCTTCAGCGTCCGGATGATGTTTTCGACCTGAGCGGTCTCTTGCACGCCCAAGGCTGCCGTCGGTTCGTCCATGATGGTCAGTTTCGAATGGAAAGACGCAGTGCGCGCGATGGCGACACACTGGCGCTGACCACCCGACATGTTTTGTATCGTGTTTCGGATGTTGGGGATTTTAACCCCCGTTTTCTCAAGCGCCGCCAGCGTATCCGCACGCATCGCCTTGTAGTCCAGAAACCGGAACGGACCCAGCCAATCCCACTTGGTCTTCTCACGCCCCAGGAACAAATTGTCGGGAACGTCCAGCGCATCGGCCAGAGCCAGGGTCTGGAACACGGTTTCAATCCCGGCTTCACGGGCGTCCAGCGGGCCTGCGAAATGTACTTCCTCACCGTCGAAGATGACAGTTCCGCTGGTGCGCTGTTCCACCCCGGTGATCTGGCGCACGAAGGTCGACTTACCGGCCCCGTTGTCGCCCATGATGGCAACATGTTCGCCCTTGTGGAGGACAAAATCCGCGTCGTTCAGGGCGTGCACACCACCGTAGTGCTTTGTGAGGCCCTTGGTTTCAAGAATGATATCACTCATGTCAGCCTCCTTAGCTCCGCGCCGCCGCTCGTTCCTGGCGCATTTTATCCAGAACTACGGCTGCGATGATAATGCCGCCCATGGCCATCAACTGATAGAAAGCGTCGAGCTTCACGTAGGTAAATCCGGACTGGATGACCCCAAATACCATGGCCCCCAGTACCGTCCCCGGGATCGACCCGCGTCCGCCGGTCAGGCTGACGCCACCAATCACGGCCATTGCGATGGCATAGAGTTCGTAGAATATTCCCATGCCCGATTGCGCCGTCAGGTTCTTCGAGCTCAGGACGATTGCAGCAAAGGCCGCCAGCATCGATGCGATCATATAGACGCGCACCTTGTGCCGTTTTATGTTGATCCCCGACATCCGCGCCGCATCTTCGTTCGAGCCGATCGCGTAGGTATGCTTACCGTGCAGCGTGTATCGCATAATGATATGCATCAGAATGGCCAAGCCGACGAACCAGAAGACCGGCATCATGCCCTTGCCGAGTGCGGCAAAGCCCTCGGTCGGGAAGGATACAGGCTGACCGCGCGTCCAGGCCTGCGCGATGCCGCGGCAGATCAGGAACATACCTAGTGTCGCGATAAACGGCGGGATCCGCGTGTAGGCAATAAGTGCACCGTTGATGGACCCGATGATTGCACCAAAGGTCAGCCCGACCAGTACGGGAATGATCACCGGCAAATCAAAAGCCCAAGGCCCAAAAACCGCTTTGGGGTTGGGACTGCCGTTGACCAGCTCGGTCTGGGCAAATGACATAACGATCATCGCCGTCGCACCCACCAACGGGCCGGAAGACAGATCGATCCCGCCTGAAATGATGACCTGCGTCACCCCAAGCGCGATGATCCCGATGATGGAAACCTGAAGGATGATGATGCGCAGTCGCGCCTCGTTGAAAATGGTGTCAAAGCGATCCTGTGTATCGAACAGGAAGCTTTGCCCGTTCATATAGGGCAGTACCTGACCCAATATTTCGAAAATGATCACGATGATGATCATCGCGAAGAAGATGTTCAACTCGCCCGGCAGTGATCTCTTCTTCTTGTCATATGTAAGCCCGCCAATTCCGTGCGACGTATCGGCCATCGGTCAGTCCCTCCTTACGGGTACTCTTGTCTCGCTCTGATCGGGAGACAGGGCAGCACCGCAGCGCTGCCCAAATTTGTTGCGCAAGTCCTCTTACTGGAACTCAGCGGCGTTTTCGGGAGTCACCAGGATGAATGGGATAAAGACCGTCTTGTTGACATCTTCACCCGCAGCCAGTGACAGCGCGGTGTCGATCGACCCGGCGCCCTGACCTGCCAGATCCTGGAACACTGTGACGTCCAGATCACCCCCGGCCATGGCAACCAATGCATCCGGCGTCGCGTCAACGCCGCCGACCTGCATGTCTGCCATATCGATGCCACCCGCCTTCATCGCCTGGATCGCGCCGATTGCCATTTCATCATTATTTGCGATGACAAAGTCGAAAGGCTCGCCAGAAGACATCCAGTTGGTCATCAGATCCTGCGCTTCGTCGCGCGACCAGTTTGCGGTTTGCTCGTCAATCAGCTCCATGAAATTGCACATGTCCATGCCGATCACATCATGTACGTCCTTGGACCGCTGAACCGCAGCCTGGTTCGACAGCTGACCGTTCATCAGATAGCCACGCGCACCGCCTGACTTGCCTGCCGCCCGCAGGTTGCGGCAGATTTGGAAGGCTTCAAGCGTACCGGATTCGATCTCGTTCGATGCGACAAAGGCCTGACCTTCGGGTAATGTATCCATGTTGACCGGCTGGCGGTTTACATAGACCAGAGGCACACCGGCAGAGGCCGCCGCGTTCGACATCGCTTCGGTTGCGTTGGTGTCGACGGCATTCACGATGATCGCATCAACGCCGGATGCAATGAAGTTGTTGATCTGGTCCAGCTGACGGGCAACGTCGTCCTGTGCATCCTCCATCTGAAGGTTCACGCCATCCAGCGTTTCGATATGCGCGGTCATGCCATTCCGCATGATGGTCAGGCCGTTATCGTCAAAACGCGCAATGGATGCACCAATGTTCTGCGCCATCGCAGAGGTGCCCATCATCAGCGTGGAAAGGCCAGCAGCCAAAAGGATCTTCTTCATGGTTCTCTCCCGGTTTTTGTGCACGAGCACTTTTGTCTCTCGTTCAGCCAAGAGCACACCGAAAACCCGACCCCAGCAGCATCGAACAACCGATAAGGTCTGATCGAGGAGATTCCTCAAAATCCAAGCCATGCCTTGACGGGCGCCAGTCTTGTACATTTTGCAACCGGTTGCAATATTAAATTTACATCTGAGACTTTCGTTTAATTTTGCCCTACGCAGCTTGGACCGCCTTGCGGATGTGTTAATCCCGGCCGACCTAAAACCCCGGCTTCTTGTGCGGGTCCGCCTGAAAAGGTTTCAGACTTTCGACAAAGGCATCGAGAAAATCCAGCGCCAACAGAGACCTGCTGCCCGCCACCGGACGCAGAATGGATAAACGATGATGTATCTCCGGCTCGAACGGAACACTGACCATTTCAGGCGATTGGAATTGTTCGGCGTCCAGGACGCTGACAATGGATGCGCCTTGCCCCTGACTGACAATCAGACATGCCGTGGCGAACTGTCGGACCTCAATCCAACTGTTCATTTCCACTCCGCATTCCAGAAATACCTTCTGGAGCCTGCGAAAAAATGGACTGTCGCGTCGCGTATGGACAAGTTTGTGCTCTCTCAGATCCTCGGGGGTCACGAACGCTCTTTTTGCCAGCCGGTCATTCTTGGGCAGGACACAGACGGTACGGATAGGAATCTCGGTGCTTTCGACGGCTGGATGGGTCGCGAACTCATCGGAAATACCACAATCATATTGTTCACCGATGATCCATTCCAGAATGTGTTCCGGGCGGTCTGGCTCAAGTGTCACACGCACATTAGGGCGATGTTCCAGAAACTGGGCCAGAAGGTCCGGCAGGAGCGATGTTGCAAATCCCGGCAGACACGCAATACGCAGATGCCCTGCCCTGCGCTCGGTCAGATCGCGATTCAGTTCTTCCAGATGGCTCAGACTGTCAAACACACGACCGACCTCTGATAGCAGATACCGGGCCTCGCTGGTGGGAATCAGTTGCCCGTCGTGGCGCGTGAACAGATTGACCTCGACCGATTTCGAGAAATCCGACAGGAGGCGGCTGGTCGCGGGTTGGGAAATGCCAAGGGATTTGGCGGCACGTGTGATGGATCCGGTGCGGGCAACAGCTTGAAACGCTTCAAGCTGACGGAGTTTAAATTTCAATGACTTAGCCTTGGCTGGAGTGTGTTGGTCGTCAAGCGATATAACAATATGTTATGAATGTTGTCAAAAAACTTTCGCTTGCATTATTTTGACGCTCAGGCACATCCTTCTCCCATGCTCAACTCTGGGAGAAGTTAAGATGTCCATTAAATCCTTGCTCTGCGCCTCTGCGGCATTGGCCGTAGTTGCAAGCACCGCTTTTGCGCAAACCGAAATTCAGTGGTGGCACGCAATGGGCGGCACGAACGGTGAACGCGTCAACAAGATCGCGGCCGATTTCAACGCCACGCAGAGCGACTATACAGTCGTGCCTGTCTACAAAGGCAACTACACCGAAACCATGACAGCGGCGATTGCGGCCTTCCGTGCCAAAGAGCACCCGCAGCTGGTTCAGGTTTTCGAAGTCGGCACAGCCACCATGATGGCTGCAAGAGGCGCAATCTATCCGGTCGAACAGCTGATGACAGATGCAGGCGAGCCATTTGATGGTGACGCGTTCCTGCCCGCGGTTGTGTCCTACTACGAGACACCCGAAGGGGAATTGCTGTCGATGCCCTTCAACAGCTCGACCCCGGTTCTGTGGTATAACAAAGACGCGCTGGATGCAGCTGGTGCCGATGTTCCCACCACCTGGGACGAGGTCAAGGAAGCCGCGCAGAAGCTGGTCGATAACGGCATGAAATGCGGCGTGTCCTTCGGTTGGCAATCCTGGGTGATGATCGAGAACTTCTCGGCCTGGCACGACCTGCCGACCGGCACCAAGGAGAACGGCTTTGCCGGGTTCGACACCGAGCTGACCTTCAACAACGCAAGCGTCGCCGAGCGTTTGGATGACGTGGCGTCGATGAGCGACGGCAACCTGTTTGTCTATGGCGGTCGCCGTGGTGACAGCCTGCCGATGTTCACCAATGGCGAATGCGGCATGTGGATGAACTCGTCCGCCTACTATGGCTCGATCTCTTCGCAGGCCGAGTTCGAATTCGGTCAGGCCATGTTGCCGCTGGACACCAAAGTCGCGGATGCTCCGCAGAACTCGATCATCGGTGGCGCGACCCTGTGGGTTCTGGCCGGTCATGATGACGAGGAATACAAGGGCACCGCTCAGTTCCTGAACTACCTGTCTTCGCCGGAAGTTCAGGCGTGGTGGCACCAGGAAACCGGTTATGTTCCGATCACCACCGCTGCCTATGAGCTGTCGAAGGAACAAGGCTTCTATGACAGCAACCCGGGAACTGACACCGCGATCAAACAGCTGAGCCTGAACACGCCGACCGCCAACAGCCGCGGCCTGCGCTATGGCAACTTCGTTCAGATCCGCGACGTGATCAATGAAGAGATGGAAGCTCTGTGGGCCGGTGAAAAAGACGCGCAACAAGCGCTGGACGCTGCTGTCGAACGCGGCAACGACCTGCTGCGCAAGTTCGAGCGCACAGCGACCAACTAACCCATCCTGTACGACCCGGTCCTGCCGCCCCGAGCCTGGGCGGCAGGGCCTTTTTGCTGACCGGGGTCCCTCATGCTCAAACGGGTGCATTTCCCAACCTCTGCTTTGCCCTATCTTCTGGTGGCACCGCAGATCATCATTACGGTGGTGTTCTTCATCTGGCCCGCCAGTCAGGCGATGTATCAGTCATTTCTGATCGAAGACGCCTTTGGCTTTGGCACTGAATTCGTCTGGTTCGAGAATTTTGAACTGCTGTTCAAAGATCCGCTCTATCTGGCCAGTTTCAAACGCACGGCGGTGTTCTCGCTGCTGGTGGCAGCGCTGTCGATGGGATTTGCGCTGGTGCTTGCGGGCTTTGCGCAGCGCGTCATACGTGGCGCCATGTTCTATCGGACCCTGTTGATCTGGCCTTATGCGGTTGCGCCTGTTCTGGCTGGTGCGCTTTGGGTCTTCATGTTCAACCCGACCCTCGGCATCTTTCCCTATTTCCTCGACTTCTTCGGTATCACCTGGAACCACTATCTGAATGGCAATCAGGCCATGGCCCTGGTGATCCTGGCGGCGGCATGGAAACAGGTTGCCTACAACTTCCTGTTCTACCTTGCCGCGATGCAGTCCATCCCGAACTCGGTCATCGAAGCCGCAGCGATTGACGGTGCAGGCCCAGCACGCCGGTTCTGGACGATCATCTTTCCGCTGATCTCTCCGACCACGTTCTTCCTGTTGGTGATCAACATGGTCTACGCCTTCTTTGAAACCTTCGGCATCATCCATGCGGTGACACAAGGCGGGCCGGGTACGTCGACGACAATCCTTGTCTACAAGGTGTTCAATGATGGTTTTGTAGGCCTCGACCTCGGCGGATCAGCCGCGCAGTCGGTCGTGTTGATGGCGCTGGTCATCGCAATGACCATCGTGCAATTCCGTTTTGTTGAAAGAAAGGTGGCTTACTGATGGTTGAAAACCGCCCCTTCACCGCCTTCCTGACCCAAGTGGTGCTGATCCTTGGCGTATTTGCCATTGCCCTACCCGTGTGGATCACCTTCGTGGCCGCAACCCATGATGAAATTCGGATGAGCCAGGCCCCCCTGCCCCTGTGGCCCGGCGACCAGTTCTTCATAAACATCAAACAGACTCTGTTCGGCTCGGGTCTGAGCGGTATCGAACAGGCACCGGTCTGGCTGATGCTGCTGAATTCACTGGCCATGGCACTGATGATTTCAACCGGCAAGATCGTGATCTCGCTGCTGTCGGCCTTTGCCATTGTCTACTTCAAGTTCCCTTTCCGAATGGGCTTTTTCTGGATGATATTCATCACCCTGATGCTGCCGGTCGAGGTTCGGATTTTGCCGACCTTCGAGGTGGTCGCCAATCTGGGAATGCTCAACAGCTATTGGGGCCTGTCGATCCCGCTGATCGCGTCTGCAACCGCAACCTTCATGTTCCGGCAGGTGTTCCTGACGGTGCCGGACGAGTTGTTGGAAAGCGCGCGCATTGACGGCGCGGGCCCGTTGCGGTTCTTCTTCGACATCCTGCTGCCCCTGTCGCGCACCAATATCGCGGCGCTTTTCGTGATCCTGTTTATCTTTGGCTGGAACCAGTATCTCTGGCCTTTGCTGATCACGACGGACACCTCGATGACCACCATCGTGATGTCGATCAAGCAGATGCTTGAGGCGGCCGAGCAAAGCCCACAGTGGAACATCATCATGACCACAGCACTTCTGGCGATGATCCCGCCGATCTTTGTGGTGATTGCAATGCAAAAGCTCTTTGTACAGGGCTTGACGGAAACCGATAAGTAAGGCGCCCGAAAATGGCTGATATTCAACTCAAAGACCTCATCAAGTCCTACGGCCCGACCGAGGTGCTCCATCACATTGCGGGCGACATCAACGACGGTGAGTTCATCGTCATCGTGGGCCCTTCAGGATGCGGTAAATCCACGCTGCTGCGCATGATCGCAGGACTGGAAAGCGTCACTTCGGGCGAGATCGCTATCGGCGGCCAGCGGGTAAACGAACTGGAGCCTTCAGCGCGCGATATCGCCATGGTTTTCCAGAACTATGCCCTGTATCCGCATATGTCGGTGCGCCAGAACATGGCCTACGGGCTGAAGATCCGGAAACTGTCCAAGGATGAGATCAATCGCCGCGTCGAAGAGGCTGCCGACATCCTTGAGATCCGGCAATACCTTGACCGCAAACCACGCCAATTGTCCGGTGGTCAACGGCAGAGGGTGGCCATGGGCCGTGCCATTGTGCGCGACCCGCAGGTATTCCTGTTCGACGAGCCACTGTCGAATCTGGACGCCAAGCTGCGTGTACAGATGCGTCTGGAGATCCGCAAACTGCAGCAGCGCCTTGGCGTGACCTCGATCTACGTCACCCACGATCAGGTTGAGGCGATGACATTGGGTGACAGGCTGATGGTGCTGAACGGTGGCTATGTCGAACAGTTCGGCACACCGATCGAGCTCTATGACCGCCCCGCATCGGTGTTCGTGGCAGGGTTCATTGGCAGCCCGTCCATGAACTTTATTCCCACTGAAGTGAAAGATGGTCAGGTAACGTTGCCCGACGGCGCATCCCTGCCCGTAGGTTCGGCCCATAAAGGCACGGTCACGCTGGGGTTGCGACCCGAACACCTGATGGCCGAAGACAACGGACCGGTGCAGATCGAGATCGACATGATGGAACAGCTCGGCGCCAACACCTTGCTGCACGGTCGACTGGCAGGCACCGATCATGACATCGTCGCCAGCGTGCCCGGCCATGCCCGTGATGGCATCGGTACCAAGCGCCGGTTCTCAATCTCACCGGACCTGATTCACCTTTTCGACCCGGAGACGGGCAAGCGCGTGGATATTTGATGCATTATCCTCAACTAGATGCTTTTGCGTGCGAACCCGGTGTAATCCGACTGGTCGGCCACCGCGGTGCCCGCGGTGTGCTGCCGGAAAACACCCTGGAAGGGTTTGCCTTCTCGCTCAGATCAGGCGTTGCTCTGCTTGAACTGGACGTGACCGCCACGCGCGATGGTGTGGTCGTTATAACGCATAATCATCACCTCACCCGATCCATGGTTCGAACTGCCCAGGGCGGTTGGTTGCAAGGCGATGAGCCGAAGGTTTCAGACCTGACCTATGCCGAGTTGCAGGGCTATGATGTCGGCGGTTTAGATAGCAACAGCGCCTACGGGCAACGCTTCCCGGATCAGGCGTTCCTGACCGGCATCCGAATTCCTCGTCTGTCTGACCTTCTTGAGATGCTGCAACAGCCTGAATATCAGACTGTTCATCTGTTCCTTGAGATCAAATCAGACCCCGATCTGGTGGATGATCTGACAGCCCGTCGGTCATTGGTCCAAGCGGTGGTGAACGATGTCCGTCAGGCCCGGATGCAATCGCGGACCGTATTGCACAGTTTTGATTGGGGCCTGCTTGGGGATTGCCAGCGGATTGCACCGGAAATGCCGACTTCATTCCTGACACAACTGCCAGAAAACGAAGAAGATATCGGCGAGGATTCATCGAAAGCCGTGAACCCGGTTGATGGCTGCACCACGCAGGACCTGCCTCACAGGGTCAAGGCGGCGGCGGGTCAGATCTGGTGCCCCTATTATCTGGACATCACCGCCGAAGCGCTTGCCACGGCCCGCGACCTGGGGCTGACAACCATGGTCTGGACGGTGAACGAGCCCGAGGACATTGCACGCATGATCGAGCTTGGCGTGGACGCGATCTGTACCGACTATCCCGGCAGAGTTCAGCATCAATTGCTCAAACGCGGCGCACACTGGTTGCCTCAAGCTGTACGCTGACATGCAAACAGTCCAGGATGTCTTTGCCCGCTACAAAGAGTTGCGGGACCGGTTGCCTTCAAATCAAACCCGTGCAGACACTGTCGCAATCCGTTCGCTGCTCGACCTGAAAGATCAGGCTGATGCATTTGTCTTTGACGCTTTCGGCGTTCTGAATGTCGGCACCCGACCGATCCCAGGGGCGGCCGACCGGCTGGATGAACTGCGTGCCGCAGGCTGTGCCATTCGTATCCTTTCAAACGCTGCCAGCTATGACAAATCTCGTGCGATTGAAAAATTTCACGCCTTAGGTCTGCGTGTGGAACCGGCCGAAATCATCACCAGTCGGGATACGGCGCTGGAGATTATTGACGACCGCGTTTGGGGCGTGATCGCTGCCGAGGATGACACCCTTACCGATATCACAGCCCCAACCCTGCGGCTGGATATGGACGCGTCCGCCTATGATCATGCCGAAGGGTTTCTGTTTCTTTCAACGGCCCATTGGAACCCGTCCAAACAATCAATGCTGATCACAGCGTTACAGCAGGCACCTCGCCCCGTGATCATCGCCAACGCCGATCTGGTCGCCCCGCGGGGGTGCGGATTGTCACTGGAACCGGGATATTTCGGTCATCAGCTCGTAGATCTGGGCCAGAATAGCGTGCGCTTTTGCGGAAAGCCTTATCCGGATGTCTATGATTTAGCCCGGCATAGCCTGCCGGAAATCCCAGCGGGCCGAATTGTCATGTGTGGCGATACATTGCAAACCGATATCCTGGGGGCTGCAGCAGTGGGCTGGAAAACGGTTCTTGTCACCCGCGATGGGGTGATGGCCGGACATGATGCTAAACCTTACATAAAGTCATCCGGCCTGCACCCGAATTGGATCCTTGACCGGATCTGATCTAACGGTGAACTTCGACAGTTCCATGTAACGCGCCACAGACAAAAGATGTGAACTAAGCGCTCACCCTGAATTCACCAATATTGGCTTAACGTCACGCAACCGGTCACCCTTTGGATCGAACGGTGCTTCGGCGAGGATGGTTGCTGTGTGAGGTTTACCAAGGATGAACACCTCGACCGTATCGCCAGGCCCCGCCACCGTCGGATTAACATAGCCGAGAGCCAGCGACTTGCCGACCGAATATCCATAGGCACCCGAGGTCACGCGCCCTACGGGTGTGCCATCCGGGGTGAAGATCGGCTCGCCACCGGCTGCATCCGCGTCCTCGATCACTTCAATTTCAAAGCTCGACAGAACCTCACGCGGGGCATTGTCCTTGACGGCCAGATAAGCGTCCTTGTGCAGGAAATCCTTGTCCAGCTTGATCAGACCGGCCAGCCCGACCTCTTGCGGCCAGTATTCCTGCGAATATTCACGGCCCCACGAGCCATAGCCCTTTTCGATCCGCAACGACCCCAGTGCGCGGCCGCCGACGGGGCCGCCCTCCAGCGATTTGGCGGCCTCCAGCAGCGCGGTGTACAGACGCACCTGATCCTCTTCGGGGCAGTGCAGTTCCCAGCCCAGATCGCCGGTAAAGCTGACGCGGATGGCCAGACAGGTGACACCGGCAGCCTCGATGGTGGCCGAGCGCATGAAGCGGAACGCCTCGTTCGACAGGTCCGCATTGGTCAGGCGCTGCAGCAGGTCACGCGCTTTCGGACCTGCGACGTTGAAACCGGCGATGCGATCGGTCGCGACCTCAAATGTGGTGCCTTCGGGCAGGTCGACCATGTTGAAGAACCGCTGATGATAGCGCTCGGCCATGCCGGAGCCGATCATCATGTATTCATCATCGGCCACCTTGGTGATGGTGAAATCACCGGCCACGCCGCCACGGACCGAGATCAGCGGCGTCAGGCAGGAACGACCGATCTCGGTCGGCACCCGGTTGGCGACCAGACGGTCCAGCCAGTCATGCGCACCCGGCCCCTTGATCACGTAATTGGCGAAGTTCGAGATATCGATGACGCCCACTTTCTCGCGCAGCATCCGCACCTCGCGGCCCACCGGGTCCCACCAGTTCTGGCGGGTGAAGCCGTTGGTTTCCTGCGCGCCGGGCTGATCGGCGAACCAAAGCGGATGTTCCCAGCCGCAGTTCAGGCCAAAGACGCAGCCCATGCCCTTTTGCATCTCGTATGCCGGGCGGACACGGGCGGGACGGCCCGCGCTGCGTTCTTCGTTCGGGAAGTGGATCTTGAAGCGGTGGGTATAGGAATCCTCGACCCGCGCCTTGGTGAATTTTTTGTCGGCCCAGTCGCCGAAGCGGGCCAGGTCCCAGGCGAACATGTCGTATTGCGGCTCGCCCTCGATCATCCATTGCGCCGCCAGCAGGCCCAGACCGCCCGATTGCGAGAAGCCGGGGATCAGGCCGCCGCACAGGAAATAGTTCTTCAGTTCCGGCACAGGCCCCCACAGGGCCGAACTGTCTGGTGACCAGATCATCGGCCCGTTGATCACCCGCTTGACTCCTGCCGTCGCCGCCGCAGGCACCCGTTCGGTGGCGCGGATGACGTTTTCCATGATCCGGTCCAGATCGTCGGGGAACAGGTCATGGGCGAAATCCAGTGGCGTGCCTTCTTCGGCCCAGAATTTCATGTCTTTCTCATAGGCGCCGATCAGCAGCCCGTTGCCTTCCTGCCGGAAGTAATATTCGCCGTCGCGGTCGGCGATCGAGGGCAGTCGGCGGCCCAGATTGGCGACCTCGTCGATAGTCTCGGTGACAAAATACTGATGCTCGGTCGGTTGCAACGGCAGGGTCAGACCCGCCATCGCCGCCACCTCGCGGCCCCAGAGACCGGCGGCATTCACCACCCATTGCGTGTGGATGTCGCCCTTTGTGGTGCGCACGATCCAGCTGCCGTCTGGCTGTTGCTCCGTTGCCGTGACCGGGCAGAACCGTTCGATGGCCGCACCCATGGCGCGGGCACCGGCGGCATAGGCGTGCGGCACGCCCGAGGGGTCCACGTTGCCGCCATCGGGTTCGTACATGATACAGCGGATATCGTTGAACTGCGCCAGCGGGTGCAGTTCCTTGGCCTCTTCGCGGCTGACCTCGTGGAAGTTCAGTCCGTAGAACCTCGCCTTGGCCTCCTGCAGGCGCAGCTGATGCTCACGCTCTTCGGTCTGCGCCAGATACAGCGAGCCGGGCTGGAACACGCCGCAGCTTTGGCCGGTCTCCTGCTCCAGTTCCTTATACAGGTTCATCGTATAGTGCTGGATGCGGGTGATGTTGTTGTTGTCATGCAGCCCGTGAATATTGGCGGCCGCGTGCCAGGTCGAACCGCTGGTCAGTTCATCCCGTTCCAGCAGGATCGAATCCGTCCAGCCCATCTTGGCCAGGTGATACAGGATCGACGTTCCGGCCAGGCCACCGCCGATCACTACCGCTTGTGCGTGCGTTTTCATGGGATTTCCCTCTTAATGCCTCAGGCGGCGATGCTTTTCATGGCGCCCAGAAACTGGGCCACTTCGGCGACACTGTTGTAATGGCACATCGAAACGCGCACGCAGCTGTCCATACCAAGCGGGTTCAGGATGTTGCCGGAATAATGATCGGCCCTGCGCAGATGAGTGCGGATGCCCTGTTCGTTCAGCTGCTTGACCACATCGACCGACGGCACGCCCTCGACCCGCAGCGAAACCAGCCCTTCGCGTGCCGGGTTGTCGACGCCGCCCAGAATGGTCACCTTCTCCATCTCAGCCAGACCGGGCAGGTTGCCGGTGCCGTGGATCATCGCGTCGGTCAGCGCCTTCTCCTGCGCATGGATCGCCTCACCCGCCGCGACGAATTTGGCGCGCCGGTCGGAGGCGTCGCTGACCTGCTCGCCCAGCCATTCGAAATAGCTCACCACGTCGGACATGGTGGCGTAGGACCCGGTGTCGCGCGTGCCCATCTCCCAATTGTCCTCTGGGCCATCGATCAGGCTGTTATGCGGCAGCTTGGTCAACCGGTCGGATATCCACGCCACCCCGTAGCCATGGCGCGAGAACACCTTGTAGGGCGAGATCACATAGCCATCGACGCCGTAAGCGGTCAGGTCGATCCGGCCATGGGCTGCGTGCTGGATGCCATCAACGATGATAATACAGTCAGGCGCAACGGCCCGGATGGCGGCAGCCACGGCGGCGACATCCACGCCCATGCCGGTCACCGGCGAGGTGTGCACGATGGTGGCTACCTTGGTCTGAGGCGTCACCTGAGCGGCATAGGCGTCGGCGGTGACGGTACCGGTAGCGTCGTCATGGGCGACCAGAACATGATCCTGCCCGGCCACCCCGGCCCAGCGAGCGCAGGCGCTGCGGGTGGCGGGGTGTTCCAGCGTGGTGCCCAGAACCTGCCCAGAACCGGTGCCCAGACAGGCGTTCATGATCAGGCGGAACAGCAGCTCGGTGCCGCTTTCGCCGACAAAGAACTGGCCGCCGGGCGCGTTCATGAACACGGCCATGTCTTCTTTGGCCTTGTTTATCACACGCACCAGTTCATGGCTGCCGGGGTTGTCGCGGCCCTGATTGTCGGGGATCGCGGCATAGGTCTGCGAAGTGTCCACAACCGAATTCAGCGTCAGTGCGCCGCCCGCGTTTTCGAAAAAGATACGCGGACCCTGCTGCGGGCAGCTATCTATCTGGGCAAAGCGGCTGCGGATCTGATCCAGCAGGACATCTGAAATTTGGCTCATGGTGGTCGACCTGTTTATTGTGCCTATGACGGCTGGCAGTTTCGCTGAACCTAAGATGGTTCCCGAAACAAGACATGCAAAAAAATCCGGGGCAAAGCAGTCGAAAATTCTGCGCAGGCAGATCGGCATTTCTGAGGTGTCTTTTGCGACACTCATCCGCCAGGCGTGGCGCGCCCTTCAACCCGGCAATAACAGCTTGCCGTCCTGATCTGAATTGGACGTGAGATTTTGCTGAAGATCACCCGTTTTTATCATTCGTTTCAGCAGCGGCGTTCAATAGCCAGTCCTGAAACAGCCGGACGGCAGAGGATGCGGATTTTCCCTTGAGTTTGGCATAATAAGCCCAGGGGCTTTTCAGATCAAAGTCCAGGGGCTCAATCAGCAAGCCCCGATCCACGTAAGGCCGCGCCAGAGATTTTGGCAATGCAACACAGCCCAACGACTTGACCGCAAGCTCCAATGCGAGGTTCGAGGCATTCGTGCGCGGACCCTCTTTCTGGTTCAGATCCTCAAGGTCAAACTCGGTTGCCACTTTCTCCCAATAGGCGGGCCGCCCCAGAATATGGATCAGACGCGCGTCTTGCAGCTGTTTCGGATCGGTCAGGCGCCGCCCATCGACTGTAAATCCCGGGGCGCAGACAACGGTCAGTTTGTCCACCCACAACCGCGTCAGATCATCGGCGACATCATCTACATGATTGATCGTAATGGAAATATCCGAGACATTTGGCTCAACATCCGTCCAGATCGTGCCATGAACGGTCAGGGCGATATCGGGGTGCACCTCGGAAAACCCCTGAACCACATCGGGCAGCCAATTTTCGGCCAGACTTACCGGGCAGGACACAACAACATTGCGGATATGCGGGCGCGACACAATCGATTGCGTCGCCGTGTCGATCTCTTGCAACGCATGACGCACAGACGGAAGATACGCCTTGCCCGCATCAGTTAGGGACAGCGATCTTGGATGGCGCAAAAACAGGGGCCGCTTGATGAACTCTTCCAGTGACCGCACATGGTTGCTGACCGCCGATTGGGTACAGTTCAGCTCCTCTGCGGCGCTGGTAAAGCTCAGATGCCGTGCGGCCGCCTCGAACGAGCGGAGAAAGGACAGGTGAGGCAGGTTCATCATATTGGGCATGTCCCGAGGCTGTTGTCGCGTTGACTAATCCGCGGAAATTGCGGTCTCTTGTTCATTCGCGACTTTAGAGTTGTCCCGTTCGCGACACAACAAATCAGACAGTCACAAAAAAACCGGTGCCATAGCCCTAGGATTGTTTTCGTGCCGCACGCGGTAAATGTACCTAATTTGCCTTCTGATCGCAGTGTCCCAAAATTCAACACATGCAGGCAGGCCGTGGCGGATACATTTCAGAAAGTTGCAGACTTCACTCTCGGCAGCACGGCCGGGGATTTTCCCGATTCGACCCTGAACGCAGCGGCGCTGATGTTGCTGGATACTTTGGGCATCACCATCGGGTCCGGCCCGATGCAGGCCGGAACAATCGCGCGGGAAACCGCGCAGGCGCTGTACGGCGCAGGCGACAGTTCCCTTGGCGCGCGGATGCTGTTCGACGGGCGGCGGGTCAGCGCGGCGGGCGCGGCCTATGCCGCCGCGACTCAGACCGACAATCTGGACGGGCATGACGGGTATAATCCGACCAAGGGCCATATCGGTGTCGTTATAGTCCCTGCCCTCGCTGCCTTGGCCGAAACGGTGCCCGATTTCTCGGGTCCTGAAGCGCTGGCCGCTGTGACTATCGGCTACGAGGTCGCGGGGCGCGCGGGCATCTCACTGCATGATACGGTCAGCGATTATCACACCTCTGGCGCCTGGAACGCTCTGGGTGTGGTGGCTGTAGCGGCCCGTATGCGCGGGCTTAGCGCAGAACAGATGCGGCAGGCCATGGGCATCGCTGAATATCACGGCCCGCGCAGCCAGATGATGCGCGAAATTGCCAATCCAACCATGCTGCATGACGGTTCAGGCTGGGGTGCGATGGTGGGTATTTCTTCGGCTGTTCTGGCCGAGAAAGGCTTTACCGGAGCCCCGGCCATCACCATCGAAGCCGAAGACGTCGCCCCACACTGGCAGGACCTGAGCCGGTTCTGGCAGATGGAACATCAATATGTGAAGCCCTATCCGATCTGCCGCTGGGCACATGCCGCCATCGATGCCACCCGTGCGCTGGTGCGCGACCATGGCCTGAGCCATAACGATATCGCCTCCATTCAGGTCAATACCTTCCACGAAAGCGCCTGCCTGTTCCAGGGCATGCCCGATGACACCTCGAAAGCGCAGTATTCCCTGCCTTTCGCCGTTGCCACGATGGCGGCCTATGGACGCATCGGGGTGGAACATATCACCGGTGCCGGTCTGTCCGATCCGCTGGTTGCGTCGATTGTCGAGCGTATTTCAGTGGCCGAAGACGCGCGCCATTCGGATCGTTTCCCCCAAAGCCGCTGCGCCGATGTCAGCATGACCCTGAGTGACGGGCGCGTGTTGGAATCGGGTGATGTCCACGCCCGCGGCGGCCCCGAGGCCCCGATGGAACGGTCCGAAGTGATCGACAAGTTCATGGAGTTCGCCACGCCGTCGCTGGGTGAATCTCGGGCTACCGCCATTCGCGATGCAGTGCTTGGTCTGACCGATCCGGCCTCAAAGTTCTCTGACCTTGGCGCCCTGATCTACAACGCGCCGGACAGGGCGTAAACGGAACGAATAAAATGCCCCTGAAACTGTTGAAATACGGGTTGTCCGGCACATACCCGGTGACCGGCGACATCCCGGCCACGCCCGATCTGAAACCCAGCTATGATGTGGTGATCGTGGGCGGCGGCGGCCATGGGCTGGCCTGCACGCACTACCTGTCCAAATATCACGGCATCACCAATGTGGCGGTTCTGGAAAAGGGTTATCTGGCCGGGGGCAACACCGCGCGGAACACGACGACCATCCGTTCGAACTATATCACCAAAGAAGGTATCGCGTTCTACAAGGAAGGCGTTCAACTCTACGAGGAAATGAGCGAGGAACTGGACTTCAACGTGATGTTCAGCCAGCGCGGACAGCTGACCCTGGCCCATACCGAAGCGACCCTGCGCAGCTTTCACCTTCGGGCCGAGATGGGCAAGCACGCCGGCACAAATATCGAAGTGGTTGACGCGCAAACGGTCAAGGAACTCAGCCCCCATCTGAACATGGACGAAGGTGGCGCGCTGGAGATTATCGGCGGTCTCTGGCACACCGATGGCGGCACTGCCCGCCACGATGCGGTGGCGTGGGGCTATGCCACGCAGGCCAGCCGTCGGGGCGTGGAAATCCATCAGCGAACCGAAGTTGAAGGCTTCGATATCGACGGCGGCAAAATCACGGCCGTGCGAACCAATCGAGGAACCATTTCGGCCGGTCAGGTGATGATCGCCGTCGGTGGTATGAACTATGACATGGCCCTGAAAGCCGGGGTCGAACTGCCGATCCGCTGCTTCCCCTTGCAAGCCATGGTCACCCAGCCGCTGAAACCCTGGCTGCACACGCTCGTCAGCTCGGTCAGCCTGCACACCTATCTGGTGCAGTCCTCGCGCGGCGAGATCGTGATCGGCGGCGGTTCGGATCCGTACCAGCTGTATTCCACCCGCTCGACGCTGGATATGAAGGAACATCTGGCCGAGGGTGCCGTGCATCTGTTCCCCTTCCTGCAAGGCGTGCGCCTGCTGCGTCAATGGGCCGGGATCACCGACATGACGCCCGATTACTCGCCGATCATGGGTGCCAGCCCGCTGTCGAACCTGTGGCTGGATTGCGGTTGGGGCACATGGGGCTTCAAGGCAACGCCGGTGGCGGGCAAGTACATGGCGCAGACGATCGCCAACCAGAAGGTCGCCCCGGTGCTTGAACCCTTCACCATGGAACGTTTTGCCACGTTCGACCTGCTCAATGAAATGGGCGCAACCGCTGCGAGCCACTGACATGAAGATCCTGACCTGCCCGATGAACGGCCCCCGCAACATCAACGAATTCCAGTGTTTCGGCCCGGTAAAAGCCGATCCCGACCCAGCCACGACTTCGGATCAGGACTGGGCGCGACACCTGTTCCGCGCCGACAACAGGACCGGCGTCATCATCGAATGGTGGCGTCATTTGCCCTCGAACTATTTCTTCCTGGCCGAACGCGATGTCACCACCAACGAAGTGCTCCGCACCTTCGACGCATCGGAGGCCGTCCATTGACCCGGTTGCCCGCCCCTTACGGTACGCGCATCCGGCGCGACATGCCCGTGCGTTTTACCTTTGAAGATCAGAGTTTTACCGGGTTCGAGGGCGATGTCATCGCATCGGCGCTGGCGGCCAGCGGGCAGTGGATGCTGTCGCGCAGTTTCAAGTACCACCGCCCACGCGGGCTGATGTCGATGGCAGGCTCCGAGGCGGACACGCTGGTGCAATTGCCTTCTGATCCCAACGTGCAGGCGGACAGGCACGCGATCACCGAGGGGCTGACCGTAAGTGCGCAGCACGTCAACGGCTCGCTGGCGCGAGACCGCGACGCGGTGCTCGACAAGCTGGGCCGTTTCATGCCGGTCGGGTTTTATTACCGTACCTTCATGGGCCCCACGCGCAACAGCTGGCTGAAACTCTGGGAGCCGCTGATCCGTAAAAAGGCCGGTCTGGGCGTGCTGGACACCAACGCCGCGCATCAAGATTTCGAGAAAGCCAACCTGTTCTGTGATTTGCTGGTTGTGGGCGGGGGCCTTGCTGGTCTGACCGCAGCGATCGAGGCGGCGCAATCCGGGGCCGACGTGATCCTGGCCGAGATGGAGCCCGAATTGGGCGGTGCGCTGACCTATCGCCGGGAGGGCGCTGACCTGCTGGCCGAGTTGACGGAGCGCGCCTGCAACCTGCCCAACCTGCGTATCATGACGGACACCGTTGTGAACGGCTGGTTCGAGGACAACTGGCTGCCACTGATCAGGGGCAACAAGCTGTTCAAAACCCGAGCGCGCGGGGTCATTCTGGCCACCGGCTGCATCGAGCAGCCCGCCGTTTTCCGTAACAATGACCTGCCCGGCATCCTGTTGGGCTCGGCCGTCCAACGCCTGATGCGTCATTATGCGGTCAAACCGGGCGCACGCGCTGTGGTTCTGGCCGCCAACCCCGAAGGTTACCGCGTGGCGCAGGACCTGCTGGATGCGGGCGTTGAAATTGCCGCCATTGTCGATCCGCGTCCTGATGGGTCCTGCAACGGTCTGTCCGAAGACCTGCGCCGTCGGGGAGTGGCCATCGTGTCGGGTGAGATCAGCGAGGCACATGGCAAGACCCACGTCACCGCTGTCTCAGCAAACGGGCAGCGGATCGATTGTGATCTGGTCGTGATCTCGGTCGGGTCCGCGCCCAGCTGGCAATTACCCTGTCAAGCGGGCGCAAAGCTCAGCTATGATGACGCATCTGCGCGGTTCTCATTAGCCTTGCCCGAAGGCCCGCTTGGCACCGCAGGCAGTATCAATGGCCCGGTCAGCGCATCCGTGGTCATGAACGATGCCCGCAGTGCCACCAATGCGGCTCTGGCCCGTCTGGATCTGCCCCATGATGACGTTGACCCTCTGGCGGATCCCGAAGCGGCACTGGCCAACTACGAACCAAAGATCGCCCCTCATCCCAAAGGTAAGGATTTCGTCGACAGGGACGAGGATATTCAGGTCAAGGATCTGCAAAACGCGACCAAGGAAGGCTATCGCGAGCTGGAATTGATCAAGCGGTTCACTACGGTGGGCATGGGACCATCGCAGGGCCGTCACTCGGCGCTGGCAACGGCGCGTGTTGTGGCCGATGCCACCGGACGCAGCATAGCGGAGACCGGCGTAACCACGGCGCGGCCCCCGTTTGCCCCGGAAACACTGGGGGTTCTGTCCGGCCATCACCACCCTGCCGAACGGCGCAGCGCGTTGCATCAGGAACATATTCGCCTCGGGGCCGACATGCGCCCGGTCGGCGCCTGGTGGCGCCCCTATTTCTACGGGCCGAAAACCGACGCAAAACGGTTGATCGAAGAAGAGGTCGGGGCCGTGCGCGAAGGGGTCGGCGTGCTGGATGTCTCGACCTTGGGCGGGTTGGAGGTGCGTGGGCCGGATGCGGGCGAATTCCTCAACCGCATCTACACGATGGCCTATAAGAAACAACCTGTCGGTCGGTGTCGGTATTGCCTGATGACCAATGAGATGGGCACGGTGATCGACGACGGTGTCGCCTATCGTCTGGCCGAGGACATGTACTATGTCACCGCAACAACAGGAGCCGTGGCGCGGGTCTATGCGGATATGCTGTTCTGGAACGCGCAATGGCGGCTGGATGTGGATGTGTTGAACGTCACTGCCGCCTTTTCCGGTTTCAATATCACCGGACCCAAAGCGCGCCAGGTGGTCGAAGCGCTGGACAGCGACATCGATTTCTCACGCGACGGGTTTGCCTATCTCGATGGCCGCTCGGGCATGGTGGCGGGTGTTCCGGTCCGCGCCATGCGGATCGGCTTTACCGGTGAGCTGAGCTTTGAGCTGCATTGCCCCTCCAGCTATGCCAAGTCCCTGTGGGACGCGATCATGGCGGCGGGTGCGCCGATTGGCCTGCGCCCCTACGGCCTGGAAGCCAGCCGGATACTGCGTCTGGAGAAGGGGCACATCCTGATCGGGCAAGACACCGATGCGCTGACATCGCCGGATGAGCTGGGCTTTGGCTGGGCCATATCCAAGACCAAGCCGTTCTTCATTGGCAAACGCGCCATCGAGATGCGCCGGAACAAAGGGTTGTCGCGCAAGCTGGTGGGCCTTTCCTTTAAAGGCGGAGATGTGCCGGACGAAAGCTGTCTGGTGCTACGCGATGAGGTGCCGGTCGGTCATGTGACGTCAGTGCTGTGGTCGCCCACCTTGGGCAAACATATCGCTTTGGCCTATGTGGACGGACGCGATGCAGAAATCGGCTCGGCCGTCACAGTCAAATGCCGAAACGGAGCCCGCGTCACCGTACCCGTCGGCCCACACGCCTTTTTTGACCCCGACAACACGAGGCAGGAGGTCTGATGATGCGAACCTATCCCCTGAACCCCGGTGGCTCGGCAGACGGCGTGACGCTAGTCTCTGGCCCTGTAAGCCTTGTCGATCTGACTGCTCAGCCGCGATTTGGGCTGAAGGGGCGCGGTTCTGCAGACTGGATTGCATCACAAGGGCGGACCCTGCCCGAGGTGAACCAGTTCGCGGACGGTATCCTGCGACTGGGGCGCGAGGATCTGGTGGTGATTGAGGGTGCAGAAGATCTGCGCACGGCCTGGTCCGCATCCAAAGCTCCGAAGGGTTATGATGCCTGGCGCGATGAGACATGGGCCTGGATGCACCTGTCGGGCCCGTATCTTGACGAGCTGATGGCCAAGATCTGTCCAGTGAACCTGTCGCGACAAGCCTTTTCCGAAGGCCAGATCGCGCAGACCCGCGTCGGATATATCGAGGCCATTACATGGCGTGCCCAGCATCAGGGGCAGGACGGATTCTGCGTCTTCTTCGACATCTCGGCCACCGCATTCTTCGCAAAGGCGATAGAAACTGCCGCCCAGGAATTCAGCAGAGAGACTGTACTGTGAAATCTCCGGTTACCATCCTTCATACCGACAACCCCGACGCCGCGAGGACCGTACTGGCCGCGCGACACCCGGATCTGGAAATCCATACCTGCGACAGCTACGAGGCCTTGCCCGCAATGATCGCGGATACACAGGCTGAGGTGGTCTATTCCGTCCGTTTCGCGGGCACACCCGGTTTTCCCCGGCAGGCGCTGATTGATGCGCCCAGCGTAAAGTGGGTCTCGGTTGGTGGGTCGGGCACCGATCACATGAACCCCTGGGACCCGTATACCTTCACCGTGACCAATGCCGCCGGGGTCGCCGCTGATATGATGGCGCAATATGCGTTGGGGGCGATGCTGCACTTCTCGCTGGATTTACCGGGCTTCCGGGCCGCACAGGCACGACATGAATGGGTGTCGGGCAAGGTCGAGCCGATTGACGGCAAGACGGTGTTGATCCTTGGGCTGGGACAGACCGGCATGGCGGTGGCCGCCCGGTCCAAAGCGATGGGCCTGTCCACAATTGGCGTACGGGCGCGGCCCAAGGACACTCCGAATGTGGATGAAGTGCATGGGATGGATGCCCTCCCCGATCTCTGGCCGCGCGCGGATTTCATCGTCGTCTGCGTACCGCTTCTGGACAGCACGAGGGGGTTGGTCGATGCGGATGCCTTTGCCGCGATGAAACCCGGCGCGGTGATCATCGATGTCTCGCGCGGTGGCGTGATCGTTGAACAACCTCTGGTCACTGCATTGGAATCCGGCGCCCTGAAAGGAGCTGCGCTGGATGTTTTTACGGTCGAGCCACTGCCCGCAGATCACGTATTCTGGGGTTTTGACAACGTCATCATCACCCCGCATTGCGCGTCCGTCTACGAGGGTTGGGATCTCAAATCGGTTGAGATGTTTTCCGACAACCTCTGGCGGTATCGCAAAGGCGACGATCTCAAAAACATAGTCAACCCCGAGCGAGGATACTGACATGGCCCGTGAAAGACGCAGCGGTCGGCGCGGCAAAAGCGATCGTGGCAGCGCAAGCATCCAGCAACTTCCCTGGCAGAATGTGGTCAACGCTTCCCCCAAGCTGGAATTGCTGAGCGAAGAGCAGCTGGATCAGTTGCACGCCACCTCGATGCGTATCCTGTCCGAGGCCGGAATACGGGTCATGGGCGACAACGTGATGGATCTGTTCGAACAGGCTGGCGCGCTTGTCGACCGGGACACCAAAACAATCCGTATTGACGAAAGCATCGTTAACGCGGCGCTGAAAACCGTTCCGAAGACTTTCACGCTGACCGCCCGCAATCCGGACAAGCGGATCACCATGGGCGGCAATCATGTCAATTTCGGCCTTGTCGCAGGTCCACCGAACGTACATGACTGTATCAACGGGCGGCGACCCGGCAATTATGAAGATTATTGCAACTTCATCAAACTGGCCCATCACTTCAATGCCATTCATCTGATTGGCAATCAGGTCACAGCGCCACTGGAATTGCCCGCCAACAATCGGCATCTGGACACCTACAACGCCAACCTGACCTATAGCGACCTCAGCTTTCACGCCACGGCGATTGGCCGGGGCCGGGCGATGGACGGGATCAACATGATGGCCATTGCGCGCGGCATGACGCTGGAAGAGATGCGCGCTGATCCGGGGCTTATCACCATCATCTCGGTCAACTCGCCCCGTCTGTTCGACGATGCCATGGGTGACGGCTTGATAGCCATGGCTGAACATGGCCAGCCGGTGACGATCACGCCCTTCACGCTGATGGGCGCGATGACACCGGTGACCCTGCCCGCGGCATTGGCGCAGCAAAACGCCGAGGCTTTGTTCGGCGTGACCCTGACGCAACTGGTCAATCCCGGCACGCCGGTAATGTACGGTGCGTTTACTTCGAACGTGGATATGCGTTCAGGCGCCCCCGCTTTTGGTACGCCGGAAAACACCAAGGCGAACATGATCAGCGGCCAGTTGACGCGCCGTTACGGTATTCCGTACCGGACCTCGAACGCCAATGCCTCGAACGTGGTTGATTTGCAGGCCGCCTATGAGACGATGATGGCCACCTGGGGTGCGGTTCTGGGCGGGGCCAATCTGGTTTATCATGCAGCCGGATGGCTGGAAGGGGGGCTGACCGCCTCTTATGAGAAGCTCGTCATGGATGTGGAAATCCTGCAAAACATGATGGAATTTCTGAAGCCGCTGAAATTCGACGACAGCGAACTGGGCTTTGACGCCATCAAGGACGTGCCGACCGGTGGCCATTTCTTCGGCACCGAGCACACGATGGAGCGTTATGAAACTGCGTTCTATGCACCGATGCTGTCCGACTGGCAAAACTACGGCGCGTGGGAGGCTGCAGGTTCCAAAACCGCGCTGAACCGAGCCACCGAAATCTGGCAGCAAGCGTTGCGGGACTATGAAGCACCCGCCATGGACCCGGCGATCCGCGAAGAACTGGACGCCTATATTGCCAAGCGCAAGGAAGAGATCGGATCGGATGAGCCCTAATCGGTTAGGGCGGAAGCAATGCCTCCGCCCGACCCTCGATCACAACAGGTCGAACAGCCGCCCCGGGACATTTCCCTGACGCGGCAGGCCCAGTGCCCGCATCACCGCAAACATCATGGCCTGGTTTGAAGTCACAACCGGTTTTCCGAGTGCGGCTTCGATGCGGTCGACAGCCTCGACCGCGCGCATATCGGTACAGCTGAGCACGATGGCTTCAGCCTCGGGGTGGTCGGCCTGACAGGCCAGATCAAACACCTCGTCCGGTGTCAGCTCTCCCTGACCGTAATTGCCCAACTCACGACCGACATCGGCGCATTTGACCGTGGTGATCTGGTTCTGTGCCAGAAACTCCATCGCCTGTCTGTTGATTTCACCAAGGTAGGGTGACGAGAACCCCACCCTGGTCACGCCCAGCGTTTTGATCGCGTCGACCAGTGCACCGGCGGCCGTAAACGACAGCGCACCGGACCCGGCCTTGATGTCCTTCGCCAGTTGTTCGTCAAAGGACGGCCCATGGGTCAGGGTGGCCGATGTGCAGCCATAAAGCACCACATTGGGCCGCACGCCCGAGATCATCTTCAGGTCATGGCTGATATCCGAGGCGCCAAGACCGGCCATCTGATCCGATCCCGGGATCTCATCCACGTCGTAACCACCCATACGCTGGAAATGTACGGTCGTATCTGGGCAGCGCATCAACATCATGTCTGCTTCGAGATTGGTGTTGGTGAAGGGGACCAAGACGCCGATCTTGGCCCGTGTCCGGGTCTCATGGGTCATGACGTCACCTCTTTCAATATGGCCAGACAGCGGTCCATTATGTCCTGATCACAGATCGTGGCGCGCAGGCAATCGCCCAGACCATAGCCACCCATTCCGCGCATCAAAAACCCTTGAGCGCGCAAGGCGGCATTCGCGTTCCGCGCCGTTTCAGCATCGGCAAAACGGATCAGGACGAAATTGGTATGGCTTTGGGGCACAGTCAGCCCAAGATCGAGGCAGCCTTGCGCGAATTTGTCCCGAATGGCCGACGTGCGTGCGACCACATCACGCATATGCGCCTGATCGCGCATCGCCGCTGCTGCAGCCGCCTGCGAGGCGATCGAGATGTTGTTCGGGTTCAGCAGCTTGCGCAGTTCCGCCGCGATATCGGTGGGGAAATAACCCCAACCGGCGCGTGCTCCGGCCAAGCCGTAAGCTTTCGAGAAGGTCCGCGTGATCACAGTATCCCCCCGATCCGCGAGCGCAAAAATCTCGGCCGGATCATTGGCGGGGTCGGCAAACTCGGCATAGGCCTGATCCACCACCAGCAACACATCGGCAGGCAGGGCGCCCCGCAAACGCAGAATGTCGGCGTTCGGGATCAGCGTGCCGGTGGGGTTGCCCGGGTTACAGACGAACACGATACGGGTTGCCGGGGTGATGGCGGCCAGAACCGCATCCACCGAGACGGTCAGATTGACCTCGGGCGCAGCGATGTATTCGGCCTGCGCTTGGGCAGTGGCCGAAGCAACGAAAGCATAGCCATATTGCGTGCCCAGCACCTGATCGCCCGGCCCGGCGAAGGCTCGGATCAGGCTGCCGATCAGTTCCATCGACCCGGCCCCACACAACACCCGCGCCGGGTCCAGCCCGTGCACATCGGCAATCGCCGCGCGCATCTCGGGCCATTCGGGATCGGGGTACAGTGTCAGATCAGCCAGCGCCGCTTGCCCCGCGGCCACGGCGGCGGGGCTTGCCGGAAACGCGCTTTCATTCTGGGCCAGCGAAACGGTGTCTCCGCCACCCAGATCGGCCAACGCATAGGCGCCCATGGCACCGACATGAGAAACCGGACGGATCATGCGTCACCTCCATAGGCTTTCACGCCTTCTTCCGTAACCAACCCGCGTCTGAGGTCCAGCGCCACAGCGTCCGGGTCCCGTTTGGCCGGGTCACCAAAGCCTCCACCGCCGGGTGTGTCGAAGATCAAGTAGTCATCGCCTTCCACCCGCAGCTCACCCTTGCCCGGGATATCGCCGCCGCGATTCCGGAACCGGATACGGCCCGGGGCACCGGGCTGACCGCCCATACGACCAAGCGCCGGGAACTTCAGCCGCTCCACCGACAGGAACACGATGAACGGCGCATCATTAGACGAGGTCATCTCGATCCGCTGTCCCAGCCCGCCACGATATTGACCAGCGCCGCCCGAATCCGGCAGAAGCTCACGCCGCCACATGATAACGGGTGCTACGCTTTCGGTGATTTCCACCTGAGAGCCAAACACACCGGACGGATATGCCGTAGCCGAGAGCCCATCCGCATGGGGCCGCGCACCGGTGCCGCCATTATGCACGGGTTCAATGGCAAACTCGCGTCCGCCGTTTGCAGCGACTTCGGGCGCGTGGCGCATGGGCAGGTCGAACATGCACGAAGCACCTTCGGCGGGGACCTGATCCGGCAGTGCCAGATGCAGACAACCCAACACCAGATCCGGGGTCACCTGCCCCAGCGTATGGCGCATCGCCACCGGCACCGGGCGCTGAGCGTTCAGAATGCAGCCTTTGGGGCCGTCGACCGTGAAGGGCTCCAGCGAGCCTGCGTTGTTGGGAATGTCCGGCCCGACGATGCAGCGCAGGGCAAAGACCGTATAAGCGGTGGCATAGTTCAGCGGCACGTTGATGCCCTTTTTCGAACAGCCCGATGTGCCGGCGAAATCCACATGCATCCCGTCCTTGGTGACGGTCAGTGTGGCGTGCAGTTCCAGCTCGTTTTCGTAGCCATCCATGCGAAGGACGTTCTTGTAAACGCCTTCAGGCACCTCGGAGATAGCCTCGAGCGCACCCTTGCGGGACGTGTCGATGATGTAGCTGCCCAACGTGTCCAGATCGTCGATCCCGAACTCGTCCATCATCGCCACCAATCGGGTCACCCCGGCCTCGCAACAGGCGATCAGGGCGTAAATGTCACCCTCATTGGCGATCGGCTCGCGAGAGTTGGCGCGGATGATGTCCATCAGCAGCGCGTTGGGCGTGCCCGCCTCGACCAGTTTACAGGGTGGGATCAACAGCCCTTCGTCATAGATATCCGAGCCCTCGGGGCCCATGCCCAGACCGCCCAGATCGACCAGATGCGAAGTGCAAGAGGTGAAGCCCACCACCTTGCCGTCCTTGAAGGCAGGCATCATCAGCAGGAAATCATTCAGATGCCCCGAGGCAAGCCACGGATCATTGGTCATATAGATGTCGCCGGGTTTCATGTCCTGCAGCGAGAATCGACCGCGCAGATGCAACACGGCCTCGGCCATGGTGTTGATATGCCCCGGAGTACCGGTCACGGCCTGCGCCAGCATCCGGCCGTTGACGTCAAAGATACCGGCGGAAATGTCACCGCATTCGCGCACAATGGGCGAGAACGCAGCGCGGATCAGGGTCTGACCCTGTTCCTCGACCACCGCAAGCAGGCGGTTCCACATCACTTGCAGGCGGGCGGTGGAAAGCTCAGCGTTCATCATGCGCCTCCTTTCTGGTCTTGAACGAGGACAAGGTTGCCGATGGCATCCATATGAGCCGAGAAATCGGCGGATACGAGCGTTGTGGTTTGAGGTTCATGGATCAAAGCCGGGCCCGAGACGTGGTCGCCAGGCTTCAGGTCGGCACGGGCCACAAAAGCCGCATCTTTTGCCTTGCCATCGACGTCACACGTGATCGGGCGCGTTTCGGTCACGTTGAACATTGACCTGTCAGGCGTTTCCGGCACTGGCGGCACTGCGCTGTCCGGGGTCGCTACGCGCACGGCCCAGTTCAGAATCTCGATCTCCATTCCCGGCACCGGGCGCGAGAACTGTTTGCGATATTCCGTCTCGAATGCGGCGGTCAGCGGGGCAATGTCCCCGGTCGTCAGGGCGCGATCCGGCAGGGTGATCTCGATCTCATGCCCCTGCCCGTTATAGCGCATGAAGGCGGTGCGCTGGGTCTCGGTCGGCGCATCGCCTGCGCCTTGGGCCACGACCTCCTTTGCCTCGGCGATCATGGCGTCAAACAGGCCGTTCACCCCATCCATATCCATGCTGTCCAGCAGTGAATAGCGCGAGCGGACAATCTCGAACGAGACCGGCGCGAACAGGAAACCCACCGCAGACCCGACGCCCGGATTGGGCGGGATCACGATGCGCGACACCCCGGCAGAGCGTGCCACCCGGCTGGCATGCAAGGGACCGTTGCCGCCAAAGGCGATCATCGTGCGCGGACCAAGGTCCTTGCCGCTTTCCACCGCGTGCATTCGTCCGGCGCTGGCCATGCTTTCATCCACGATGCGGCTTACCCCGTCAGCCGACCCGACTGCATCAAGATCCAGCCTTTCGCCGATCACGCGGGTCAGAGCTGCCCTGGAGCCATCGGGATCAAGCTTGATATGCCCTTCGGCAAAGGTATCGGGCACGATGTAACCAAGGGTGATATCGCTGTCTGTCACCGTGGGATCTGTGCCTCCGCGCATGAACGCCACCGGCCCAGGCTCGGACCCGGCAGATTTCGGTCCGACTGTCAGGCGGCCCAAACGATCCACCCCCGCGATCGAGCCTCCGCCCGCGCCGATCTCAATCATCTCGATCACCGGAATGCGCACAGGCATGCCCGACCCTTTGATAAATCGTGCAGCACGTGCGATTTCGAATGACCGCGACGTTTGAGGGCGCGCCTTGTCGATCAGGCACAACTTGGCGGTGGTGCCACCCACATCGAAAGACAAGACCTCATCCAAACCGGCACGTGCAGCGATGCGCGCGGCCAGAATGGCCCCGCCCGCCGGGCCGGATTCGACCAGTCGGATCGGAAACCGGGCCGCCGTCTCGATGGTGCACATGCCGCCACCCGCGGTCATCATCAGGATCGGACACCTGATGCCTTCAGCTGCGAACTGATCGGCGAACCGGGCCAGATAACTCTCCATCAACGGCTGAATATAGGCGTTGGCCACGGTGGTGCAGAGCCTGTCAAACTCACGCGCTTCGGGACTGACCTCGGACGAAATCGAAATCGTCAGATCAGGGCGGTGCGTGCTTAGGAGGTCGCGCAGCCGCCGCTCGTGGGCCGGGTTGGCATAAGCGTGCATCAGACAGATGGCGACGGCCTCGGCCCCGCTTGCATCAATCTCAGCCAGCAAGACCTCAACCTGCGCCTCATCCAGTGGAATCAGCACGTCGCCTTCAGCCGACATTCGTTCGCGAATGGTCAGGGACCGTTCGCGCGGCACCAGCAGGTCCGGCTTTTCCAGGTTGATGTCATATTGGGAATACCGACGCTCGTACCCGATATCGAGGATGTCGCGGAATCCTTCGGTACAAATGGTCGCCACGACCGCTCCGCGCCGCTCGATCAGGGCATTGGTGGCCAGCGTAGTTCCATGAATAAAGCCGGTAACCTCAGCCAAAGATCGGCCGGATTGCGCCATGACACGAACGGCACCTTCCATGGCACCTTCGGCAGGGTTTTGATGAGTCGTCAGTGTTTTGGTCGAGGCCAATATGGTCTCGGTCCCGGAAACCAGAACTGTGTCGGTGAAAGTGCCGCCAATATCAATGGCCAGGCGCAGCGCGGTCTTCATGTATCATCCCGTATTCTTCTGAATGTGAGTAGCTTGGACACCCTTACGGGTGGTTACCGGCACATCGGTACAAGGTCGCAACCGGTCGCACGGCGACCCAAAGAACTGGGAGTGATCAGACACGTCATGCACATTTGTTGCCCGCACGCGGGAAAGGCACTAGCAATTTTGCGACAAAGCAGCCTGCCAGCGACAACTTTTTTGGTTCCTGTGCAAATGCCGCCGGATCAGCGTGACCGCGCAATGGCGCGGCCACGAATGTCGAAATTGTCAGGTTGCGAACAGGTTCTGTTTCAGATCCTGATCCAGTTGCGTGTCGCTTTCGATCAGCGCCTTGATCGCCGGACGGGACAGGACACGCTGACGATAGGCTTCGATATTAGGATAGGTGGCGTGATCCACCTGCGCATAACCTGACAGAACGAAGAACCATGTCAGATAGGCATCCGCTGCCGAGAACCTGTCACCCAGCAGATAATCCCGCCCGTTCAGGTGGTTCTCCAGCACCTCAAACCGCAGCGGCGCAAGGGCGCGCACACGGTCTTTCACTTCGTCGGTGGCTTCTTGATAGAACACGACGCGGAACAGGCCCTTGTGCAGTTCGGTGGCGCAGAAGGCCAGCCAGCGCAGCATCTGGAAATAGTCCGGGCTGGTAGGATCAATCCGGAAATCCGCGTTCTTCGATTGCGCCTGTATCCAGGCAATCACCGTCGAGGTTTCGGTCAGCTTTGTGCCGTCTTCAAGCTCCAGAACCGAGACCTGACCCAGCGGGTTAATGTCATAGAGCGATCCGCCAGCCGCCAGTTCCTTGGTGGCCAGATTGAGGGGGGCAATATCCAGATCAACTCCACCCTCGGCCGCGGCAAAACGCGCAGCCAGAGAGCAAGTGAGGGGGGCGTGGTAGAGGGTAGTCATCTGTATCTCCGTCTTACGAGATGCTTATGCCGCAGTCAGATAATCAGAGGTGGTCACAACTTTGGCATAGGCAAAAGACAGCGCCGACATATAGGCCTTATGCACCTGCTCAGCCGCGATCACCTCACCGTTGAACTCCAGATCGCGCGAAGAACAAGCATCTTCAACCACGGTGACGCTCAGGCCGATATCGGCGGCATTGCGGGCGGCGGCGTCGATGCACATGTGGCTCATATCGCCTGCGATGGTGACGTCGGTCACGCCGTTTTCTTCCAGCTGCGCCTGCAGGTTGGTATCGCGGAAAGCGTTGACGTAGTGCTTCAGCACCTTGTGCTCTCCCTCTTGCGGGGTGACCGAGCTGTGGATATCAGCGCCCGGCGTGTTCGGGGCGAAAAAGGGCGGGTTGTCGATCTGAAATTCGTGATGCACATGCACAATCATCTGCCCTGCATCGCGAGCTTGTTGCAGCAGACGGGCAGCGTTTGCGGCGCTGTCTTCGATCTTGTGCAGCTCCCATTTGCCGCCGGGGAAGTAATCGTTCTGGATGTCGATCAGGATCAATGCGGATTTGGTCATCTTGGTTTCCGTTGTTCGGTCTGTATGCGGCATTGATTTAAGGCACGGATCGCCGGAACTTGATTGGCGCATCGGACATAAAGCGCGTTAAATCGGACAAATGACACAACACCCCCTGACCATCGGCATAGCCGCTTACCCCGAATCCCAAAGCGCCGCGATCCAAGGGTTACAGGACCTGTTTGCCGTGGCCAGCCGGTTTCAGCAGGATCAGTCCGAACAGGCGCGCCCGGTTGAAACACAAGTCATTCGGAACTTCGCCAAGGATGACAGCCGGTTAGAGGCGCTGATCCTGCCTCCGGCCCTGGGACCAAGGATCAGCGGTGCGAAAGAGCAGGCCCTGGTCAACTGGGTGCAGGATCACCATCGCCGGGGCGCGCTGATCTGTTCGATCTGTGCCGGTGCCTTCCCGTTGGCCGCCTCCGGTCTGCTGGACGGGCGGCAGGCGACCACCCATTGGGCGCTGGCCCCGGATTTCTCCGCCCGCTTTCCGCAGGTACAACTGCAGGCCGAACGGCTGTTGATCGACGATGGCGATATCATCACTGCTGGCGGGTTGATGGCCTGGACCGATCTGGGCCTGCGCCTGATTGCCCGCTTCATGGGACCCGGGCTGATGCTGCAGGTTGCCCGGTATTTTCTGATCGACACCGGCGAACGGGCGCAGAGCTTCTACAGCTCGTTCTCGCCCAATCTGACACATGGCGACGATGCCATCCTGCGGGCGCAACATTGGGTGCAGAAGGGATTTGCGGATCAGGTCTCGGTCGCAGACATGGCCCGCAACGCGCGCCTTGAGCCGCGCACCTTCGGGCGTCGGTTTCTTGCCGCCACCAACCTCAGCCCGTCAGAGTATCTGCAACAGCTACGTATCACCAAGGCCCGTGAACGGCTGGAACTGTCTCAAGCCAGCATCGAAACCATCGCCCGGGATGTGGGGTATATGGATATCTCGGCGTTCCGGCGCATGTTCCACAAGGTGGTGGGCCTGTCGCCGGGAGAATACCGCAAGCGGTTCTCTCCGGCGAAAGCCTGACCTCTACGGAAGTTGCATGGCGTAAGCGCCCGGAAAAGCTGTGCAATATCCGAAACGCTGACGCTTATTCACTTGCGGCAAAGTCGATATGTATGTGGTTACCGTCGGGGTCCCAGACATTCAGCTGTATGATGCCCGCAGCAACCAGATCCGTGCGCCGATAGGCGACGTCAAGTTGTCTGAACCTTTCCTCGAACGCCGTGCGCCCGGTTGCAGAGAACGCGAAATGTTCGAGCTTCAGGTTTGTTTCCGAGCCCACGGCCTCGGCCTCGACCCCCACAAGATGCACGTAGGCGGTATCGCCCGCATAAAGCCATGCGCCCGGAAACGGAAAGTCCGGGCGGGCACCAACCGTCAACCCCAATATCCGTTGGTACCAATCGATCATCTCGTCCAGACGCGTCGTCCTGAGGTTCACATGATTTAGTGCCCCGATGCCCATGACTTACCCACGCGTCCATTTGATCGAACACCCCATCGAGGCGACCTGATCGCGAGGCCCTTGACCGGTTTCCGAGATCTGAAGCATCGCGTTGACCAGTTCCGGGTTGCGATCATCGCTGCCGCCCATATGGGCGTCATCAAGGCGGCCGCGATATTGCAACTCGCCCCTGGAATTCAGCCCGAAAAAGTCTGGCGTGCAAACGGCATTATAGGCCTTGCCCACCACCTGATCCTCGTCAACGAGGTAAGGAAATGCGAACCCGTTGCGCCGCGCGAACTCCTGCATCCGGGGCGGCGCATCCGCAGGATAGTCCTGATAGTTGTTGGACATCACCGCCAATACGCCAATGCCTCTGGACATCAACAGGTCAGCATCGCTTGCCAGTCGGGTCGCAATGGCTTTGACGTAGGGGCAGTGATTGCAAATGAACGCGATCAGCAGGCCGTTTTCCAGATGATCGGACATGGTGATCGATTGGCCGTCCGGAGTTTTCAGAGTGAAATCCGGCGCTTTCCAGCCAAAGTCACAGATCGGAGTGTCCAGCAGCATGATCTCTTTCCTTTGCAGTAATCCCTGACGGCGCTCAGCCGATGAGGGTCATTTCGTTCAGTGTGAACTCAGCAACCGCGCCTTCGGTAGCGGCCATATAATCCTTCAGGTGCTGATTGTTCATATGGGTCTGCCACAAATCGCGCGATTCCCAGTTTTCATAGAACATGAAATGGGCGGGGTTGTCGTTATCCTGATGCAGATCGTAATTGATGCACCCTTCTTCGGCGCGGGTGATGTCGATCAGTTTGATCAACTCGGCCTTCACCAGTTCGATCTGATCCGGGTTGGCTTTGATGTTGGCCACGATGGTCAGTTTTGCCATGTCATTTATCCTTAGTTTATGCTGGTGAAACACTTAGTTTGTTGCATTTGCCGGATAAACAGGCAATGAACGGATATATAATCCGGATAATCCGCACAATGCTGTTCAAGAACATCGCCTTGTTCCTGCAAATCGTCGAAAAAGGCTCGCTTACCGCCGCCGCGCGCGAGGCGGGATTGTCTGCGACCACTGTTTCAGAACGTCTGGCGGCGCTCGAAGCGCATTACGGCGTTGTGCTGCTGAACCGGACAACCCGATCCGTTCGCCTGACGGAAGAAGGCCGCACTCTGGTCGATGGCGCGCGCGCCGTATTGGAATCCGTTGATGAACTGGACGCCCGTATCCGCATGGGCGCGCAAACGCTAAGCGGATCCATCCGCGTATCTGCGCCCAACGATCTGGGGCGATCGATTGTGTCCGCGGCGATCGGGGGCTTTCTGAAAGAGCATCCGGACATCTCAATCGAACTGTTGCTGTCGGACGGTTATGTCGACGTCGTGGGTGAGGGGATCGACATAGCTCTGCGCTTTGGCCAGATCGGTGACAGCACGTTGCGCAGACGCAGCCTGGGCCAGTTCCGGCGGTTGATCTGTGCCGCGCCGGGCTATCTCGCGCGGCTGGGAACACCCGGCACTCCAGCAGATTTATGCACTCATAATTGTCTTGTGATGCGATTTGGCGCGCATCTCGACAATCAATGGCGTTTCGGGCAGGGCCCCGCACAACAGGTCGTCACCGTCAGAGGTGATCGCGTCGCCAATGATGGCGCGCTGGTCCGGCAGTGGGGGTTGGAGGGGCACGGGATTATCCTCAAGTCCGAACTGGATGTCAGCGCAGATATCGGCAACGGGCATCTCGTCGAAATCCTGGCATCCCATGCGCCGCCACCGACGCCATTGCAGTTGCTGTTCCCACCCGGCCGCACCCAACCAAGGCGGGTGCAGGCTTTTGCCAATCATCTTGAGAACGCTGTGCGTCAGACCATCGTGCAAGAGCCGGAGTGAGGCTGGAATACGCCCGCTCCCCGGCTCCGCCATCTGAATATCTTTGTCGGCAGAGGCCGATACCCGGCTCAGCTTGCCCCCAACATGCGTCGCAAGGTGCCGTCTTTGTTGATGATGTGATGCTTAAACGCACCGGCAACGTGCAGTACGATGGCTGCGATCACGATTTTGGCGGCCAGAATGTGGATGATTTCACCAATTTCAGCCAAGTCTTTGTTGATGGCAATCGCCCGCCCGGTATCACCAAGGTTGGCCGCCACAAGGTCCAGCCCAAAAACTGTCAGACCACGACCGGACATATAGGCGTCAAGCATGCCCGACAACGGCATGGCGATTGTGCCCAATATCAGCACCCAATGGATCACCCGCGCCACACCGTGTTCCATACGCGTGCCCGCGCTTGCTTCATCCGGCCAACCTTTGCGCAGACGCAAAACCGCGCGCCACAGGATGAACCCAAACAGGATGATCCCGAGGGATTTGTGAACTCCATACAAGGCGAAGTTTTCGGCGCGGGTCATATACAGACCCATTGCGATGACCGCGATCATACCCAGCCCGACGATCCAGTGAAGGGAGATTTCTGTACGGCTCAAAGGTATGGTGGACATGGCGTGATCCTTTGCTGCTGTGTAATATGATGAGGATTTAACGGCCCGGCAGAACGGTTCCGGCGAAAATACTTTTTGATCAGGAACGCACTGCGCGGCGACAGGCGGCATACCGGTACACAAAACGCCCAATCTAATATCGGCGGGCCCGAAAAGACCCGCCGAGCATTGGTTTACTGTCCGTACTCTTTGGTCGGATTGCGATAGATTGTGTGATAATGTCCCGCGCCCTCGGCGCTTTTACCCACGTTTCCACCGGTCGAGAGCATCTCGATTATCAGCGTCGGGCCTTGGATACGCATGTAGGTGGGGGTGTTGACCTCATCCGTGCCCGTCCAGGCAAACGTAATCCCATCCAGCCCTTCGGACAATTCGGCCATACGCGGGGCGGCGTTTTCATCGGGTTGGATCGAAACCCATTCCTTGATCGCGCTCAGCAACAGGGCCCGCTGATTGGCATCCATCTCTGCAGCACGCAGCCCGATCACGGGCGGAATGGTGCCATCCTGCCCCGGACCCGTAAGCACGTCCTCAGGAATCTCGCCTGCATCTGCTGCGGCCTGCTGTTCGGTGTTCAACGCGGCAAACACCGCGTATCCCGACAAGTGCATGTCTCGCACCGCCTCATAATCCACACCATTGATGGTGAAGATCGCAGGTTCGGTTCCGACAAAGGTGGGCGACATGGACTCGACCCAGTTGCCCTCGATCGCAATATTCAGGCCAAGATGGTGCCCGCCGAACTGCCACCCCCAGGGGGCATCTGCCGAGGGTGTACCAAAGAAGGACAGCCAGTAATTCTCGGGCGCCCATTTCAGTCGCTTGGCATTCTTGTCTGTGCTCAGGAACGTCTCGGCTGCCATGACTTCCGCCACGCTTTGATAGCCTTCCTCGCCTAATGACGAGGCCAGAAACTCGAACAGCAATCCGCGCTGTTCGTCGGAAAGTTCACCCACCGAGATACCGGTGCGGTCGACAATCCCGGCAGGCAGGTTGGACCATTTCGCCCGGTTGGGATCGTTCAGGTCAAACATGAACTGCGCTTTTGTGGTGTCGTCGACGCTGGCCAAAAACGCCTCTGCCGCTTCAAGGGCCGCGGCACCAGAGGCCGGACCATAGGGCTGTGCGTAGTCTGGGATCGGTACGATCTGAGTATGTTCATCGACCGGGGCGTCATGCGCGAATACGGCGGTGGCCAGAAACAGTGCGGCGGTTGTGGTCAAAGCTTTCATCTTCGGTATCCTTTTATTCGTCGCCCGTGGCTTCGGGCCAAATCACACGCAGATCCTCGCGAAACGCAAACCGTTCCAGATGAGAGCCAAGTATTTGCTCGACCTCATGCAATTGTTCGAAAGTCTCGGCTATTGCGCTCAACTGCAGCGTTTCGGCTTCTGCCCAAGCCTGCGCCGTGCCCGCCGAAAAGTGGAACACGACCGCGTCCGGTTTTTGCTCGACATCGATCTTGTGACCAAAATGCCTGGCAAGCTGCGCGACGTATCCGTCGGCCTTCGGGGTTGAAACTGTGGCTTTCGATGACAGGGGCATCCGGTATCTCCATTCAGCGCTGAGATGGACATAGCGGCGGCCCGTTTGTCGGATAATCCCATTTTATCCGATTTCTTTCTTCGATATTATGAATGAATGTATCGCTATGCTCAAAGCCTCGTTGCCTTTGTCGCCGTAGGTCAAACCGGCGCTTTCGTCAAAGCTGCCCGACAGTTGGGCGTCACGCCGTCGGTCATCAGCCACCATATCTCGCGGCTTGAGGATGAGCTGGGCGAGACACTGGTCCACAGAACCACGCGAAAACTGACATTGTCGGAAAATGGACGGCAATTGTTCGAGATCGCACAGCGCGGGATGGAGGGCATCGAACGGGTCATCGACCGGATTGAGGCCGGGTCGGATCACATCGCAGGGGCCTTACGGATCGCCCTGCCCGCCTTTGTGCCCGATCCCAGGCTTGAGACACGCGTGATGGAGTTTGTTCTGCGCTATCCGAATGTTGCGCTGACATTGGAATATACCGACCACATCAAAGACATTGTCGAAGAAGCGTATGATCTGGCCATTCGCATCGGCGACCTGCCCGCCTCAACCCTGACCCGAAAGCGGATTGGATCAGTTCAACATGTTCTGGTCGCAACGCCCGATTTCCTGCTTCGCCACGGCTCGGTTGCGACTCCAAAAGACCTTGAACGACTGCCCTTCGTGTCCATGGGCCGCGCAGGCGACATGTTCTCGCTGACCAACGGGCGGGAGCTGCAGACTGTCACATTGGAGATCAGCCAACTCAGCGTTCAAAGCATCCTTGCGGCCAAGGCCGGAACATTGGCGGGGGTCGGGTTCGGCAACCTGCCCATCAGCCTTGTCTCGGACGAACTCAAATCCGGGCGAATGCAACACCTGCTGCCGGATTGGTCCCTGCCGGAATTGGCAATTCAGGCCGTGTGGTCCGGTACCTCCCGCCGTCAAAGCCTTGCAAGAAGGTTTGTCGAGTTTCTGACTGGCTGACGCCTGCTCAAACCGCCCGCCTCAGGGCAGAATCAACAATCTTGATCACCTTCTTCTTCGCTGATCATTTTGATGCTGGGATTGGCCCCCACATCTTTCAACATCTTGAGGACCTCGGATTTCCAGCCCGCTTTGATCTTCAAAGCCAGCTGAGACGGCGGGCGGTGCTCGGGTTCAAGTATCGCGTATTCATACCTGAGTGGGTCCAGAAGAGGCAGGAACACGACCTTACCGCCTGAGGACTTCAGTTCGCGCTCGGTCGCAACCGTCAATGGGTCTACAATTGTGCAGCATTGCCCCGAGCTAACAAATGGGATGAGCGGTAAAAAATACTGACAGGTTACTGCTGGGTTATAACCGGCAGCTACCTCTTCAAACCGGCTCCGGATTTTGTGCTGGAACGGGTGTGTGGCGTGAAGCCCACCCATCGGGACCCCATCGAGTTCGGAAATCGTGATGCTGCCACGCGCGGCAAGCGGGTTCTCCCTGTCAACGGCGCAGAAACAGTCGGCCCGGATCAATTCGACGGAATATGAAGGTTGCTTCCCGACCGAATGTTCAAAATCCGCAAATCCGAAGTCGATGTTCTGAGTCCCGGCAAGCTCCTTGATCTGGGGCGAACTGCGCGTGGACAGCGTGATACGGATATCCGGATTCTCTCCGACAGACTGGCTGATGAAACGCGGAAACAGAAAAGCCGACGGACCCGGCATCGTGGCTATGTTCAGGCTGCCGGAATGTCCCTTAATCAACCCTTCCATCGTACTGGATATCGCCGCAAGCCGATCCAGAATGCCCGTCGTCTCGGCCAGAAGGTAATGCGCCTCGGGCACCGGAACCAGACGCCTGCCCTTGCGCTCGAACAAGGTAAGGCCAAGAGTTCTTTCAAGGTTCTTCAACGCCAGACTGATCGCTGGCTGTGTGCGGTTCAGTTTCCTGGCCGTCTGAGAGATGGAGCCGGTTTCCATCACTTCGCGAAATACGGTGAGCTGCGTGAGGTTCATGAGCAATCTATAAGTCAGACTTTAGTTTTGTGAAATATAACAAATTTGTATTTATGAAATTTGTCTTTACGCTTTTGTGATCGAGGTTCGGTCAAACCGAATCCCACGAACCAACAACGGAGACGACGATGAAACTAGTGAAATGCCTGACTGGTCTGGCTTTGGCCGGCGCGCTGGCAGCCCCTGCGCTGGCACAGGACCCGACCTTTTTCCGTATTGGCACCGGTGGTGCTGGCGGCACCTATTTCCCCATTGGCGGCACCATCGCAAACGGTATTTCGGCACCTCCGGGCTCGCGCCCCTGCGAAGAGGGTGGCCAATGCGGCGTGCCCGGCCTGATCGCCATCGCGCAATCCACCACCGCGTCGGTCTTCAACAACGCCGCCGTGCAGAATGGTGAGCTTGAGGCCGGACTGGCCGCAGCCGACGTCACCCGTTCGATGTATCTGGGCGAAGGCAAGTTCGAAGGCAAACCGCACCCCAAGTTGCGCATCGTGGCGAACCTGTTCCCCGAGGACCTGCATCTGGTGCTGCCCGCCGGGTCGACCATCAATGACCTGGGTGATCTGGAAGGCAAACGCGTCGGTATCGCGCAGGCGGGATCAGGCACTCAGGTGGCCGTGCTGCAAATGCTGGACGCCTGGGGCGTCAACCGCGACAATATGGACGAGGCCGAGCTTAACAACAGCCAAAGCGCCGAGCGTCTGGCCGATGGTCAACTGGACGCCTATTTCTATGCCGCAGGCTGGCCGGTTGCCGCGATGGTGCAGCTGTCCTCGACCAAGGGCATGAACCTGCATTCGTTCAGCGACGAGGATCTGGCCAAGATCAACGAAATCATTCCGGCCTATATCCCCTCGGCCATTCCAGGTGGCGTTTATGAGGGTATTGATGCCGAGACCAAGACCCCTGCGGTCAGCGCCATGCTGGTTGTGTCCTCGGACCTGTCGGACGATCTGGTTTACGGCCTGACCAAGGCGCTGTGGAACGACAACACCCGCAAGCTGCTGGACAATGGCCATGCCAAAGGCAAGCAGATCACCGCGGACACGGCACTGGACGGTGTCGAGGCACTGGGCGTTCCGCTGCATCCGGGTGCCGAGAAGTTCTATAAAGAAGCCGGGCTTCTTCAATAATCCAAGCACACGAAAAACATGCAGGCGGTGCCCCATCCGGGGCACCGCATTCCTGAAATGCGCGATATCGGGGGGCCATCATGTCCGAGACCCACAGACCTGACGACTACGAACTGACAGCCGAGGAACTGGCCGCCATCGAAGAACAGTTCGACGAGGGCGCTGCCGTCCGGCAAGTCACGCCCACCACGGGCAAGGTGCTGCGTGTCGTTGCCCTGATCTTTGCGTTCTATGAATTCTTCACGGCCGGATTCGGCCTGCCCGCCGACCACTGGCACATGGGCATCTATCTGGCGCTGCTGTTCATTCTGGTCTATGCGACCATCCCGGTGATCGGGGCCAAAAGCCTCTATGCCCTGAAGGTTAGCCGGTTCCGCATCGGCAACATCCCCCTATACGATCTGGTCTTCATGGCGCTTGGCATCGTCGCCGCGCTTTATGTCGGTTTTGCTTGGCGCGGCATCCCGTTTCTGGGGATTGAGGAACAGACCTTCCGAATGGGCAATCCCAACACCTATGACGTTGTCCTTGGCGTCATCATCATCCTGCTGGTGTTGGACATCGCCCGTCGCACGCTGGGCTGGGTGCTGCCACTGATCATCTGTGTTTTCATCTCATACGCGCTGCTGGGGCCGTACTTCCCCGGCCTGCTGCAGCATCCGGGGGTGAACTTCAAAACCTTCGTGTCGTCGATGTATTTCCCGCAAGAAGGTATCTATGGCGTCACCCTCTGGGTCGTTTCGACCATCGTGTTCCACTTTGTCCTGTTCGGCGTCATCGCGCAGCGCACCGGCCTGGGCCAGCTTTTCATCGATAATGCCACCATTCTCGCGGGCCGCTATACCGGCGGACCGGCCAAAGTGTCGGTGGTTTCTTCGGCCTTTTTCGGCACAATCTCGGGGTCTTCGGTGGCCAACACCGTGTCAACAGGCGCGCTGACCATTCCCAACATGAAGCGCCTTGGATACCCCGGCCATTTCGCGGGCGGGGTCGAGGCCGCGTCTTCGGCCGGGGGGCAGATCACTCCGCCCATCATGGGGGCCGCGGCCTTCATCATGGCTGAGTTCCTTGAGGTGCCTTACACCACCATCGTCATCGCTGCGATCTTCCCGGCGATCCTGCACTATGTCGGCGTTTTTGCCGTGGTGCACCTGATGGCGCGCAAGTTGAACCTGAAAGGTCTGGCCAAGGAACAACTGCCGCAGCTCAAGGCCGTCTGGGCCGAGGGCTGGGCCAATATCGTGCCGCTGATCGGCCTGCTGGTGGTACTGTTCACCGGCTACACGCCGTTCATGTCAGCCTTCTGCGGCATATCGCTGGCCGTGATCGCGGGCATGTCGCGCATCAAGCAACCGCCAACGCTGATCTATGCAGCGGCATTTCTGGCCTTTGTCCTATGGAAATTCTCGGATGGCGGGTTTGATCTGACCATGACCGCGATCCTGTGCGGATTGTCGGTGATCGCCACGCTGAATCCGCAGAAACGCATCGAAGTGCCCGAGATGCTGCAAGCGGTGGAACTGGGTGTGAAATACTCGCTGGCCGTCGGTGCTGCAGCTGCGGCAGTAGGCATCGTCGTGGGCGTGATCAACACCACCGGCATCGGCTTCCGCATCGGCTTTATGGTGACGCAGGGCGCGGGCAATCTGGCCTCGGATCTGTACAACATGATCTCGTTCGGCAGCTTCCAGCTGTTTGCCATGGAAGACCTGCAATTGTTCATCTCGCTGGTCTTCATCGCGATTGTCTGCATCCTGATGGGCGCGGGCATCCCGACCACAGCGCTGTACATCATGCTGGTTTCGGTGGCGCAGCCTGCGCTGGCGCAGCTGGGCGTGCCGCCGATCGCCAGCCACCTGTTCGTGCTGTATTACGGCGTGGTGTCCGAGATCACGCCACCGGTCTGCACCTCGGCCTATGCGGCGGCGGCGATTGCCAATTCCAACCCGTTCCGCACTGGCCTGTCGGCCTTTACGCTGGGGCTGGGCAAGGTGATCGCGCCGATGGCCTTTGTCTATGCCCCGGTGCTGCTGTTTGTGTCCTCGACCGGCTTCAATCTGTGGGAGTTCACCTATACCGCGACCAGCTGTATCGCCGGGGTTATCGCCCTGTCGGCGGCGGTCGTGGGATACTGGCTGCAACCGATGAACATCTTCTCGCGCATCCTGATGGCGATTGCCGGGGTGATCTTTGTCGCGCCAAGCCTGACCGCAGACCTGATCGCGTTGGCGGTGGCCTCGCCGGTCATTGTCACCCAACTGATCGCCCGCAACCGAAGTCACTCTCCGGCCTGAAACGATGACAGAACAAGTGACCATCATAGGCGCGGGGATCGTCGGCATTTGCTGCGCCTTGTCGCTGCAGGAACGCGGTATTCCGGTTCGGTTGATCGATCGGGGTGAACCGGGACAGGAAACCTCGTTCGGGAACGCCGGTGTTGTCTCGCCGTGGTCGATCATCCCGCAATCCATGCCCGGAGTGTGGAAGCAATTGCCCGCAATGCTTCTCAACCCCAAAAGCGCGTTGTCGGTTCGATCAACCTTTTGGCCAAAGATGATCCCCTGGGGACTGCGGTTTCTGGGGAACTCAAATGAGACTAAAGTCCGGAAAACATCCGACGCGATGGAGCTGCTGTGCCGCCCCTCCATCGAGCTTTATCGGAAACACCTGAACGGTACCGGTCATGAAAACTTGATCATCGACAGCTACTACGTTCACGCCTTTCGTCGCCTGGAGAACGCAAACCTTGACGGTCTGGATTATCAAATTCGCACAGAAAAAGGCGGGCAGCTTGAGCGTGTGGACGGTGCTGAGCTGCGCCGTTTGGAACCCGCTCTGTCCCCGGAATTCAAAGCTGCCGTTTTGATAAAGGGACAAGCGCGTGTGCTTTCCCCGGGCCGTGTTGGCACGGTTCTAGCTGAGAAAGCGCTGGCTCAGGGTGCCGAGATTGTAAAAACCGAGGTCAAGGCGATATCCCAGACCGCTGAGGGAAGTTGGGAACTGTCAACCTCAGGTGACACAATACGCGCCAACCATATCGTCATGGCTGCCGGGGTTTGGTCGGCAAATCTGTTGAAACCTATGGGAATTAAGGTACCGCTGGTTGCCGAGCGCGGATATCATGTTGAGTTCCCCGACGCTGGCAATAACCTCAATCATTCGGTCATGGACGTCGACGCAAAGATCGTCGCCAGTTCCATGCAGGATGGCCTGAGGGTCGCAGGAACAGCCGAGTTTGCCGACATCGACGCCCCTGCCGATCCGCGCAAGAAAGCCATCCTGATCCAACAGGCCCAAGCCATGATGCCAGACCTGAACACGAAGGATGCGCAATTCTGGATGGGGCGACGGCCGTCTTTTCCCGATAGCCTCCCGGCCATAGGTCAGATCAACGGCAAATCGGGAATATATGCCGCCTTCGGGCATTCTCATTACGGGTTGATGATGGCCCCGAAAACCGGAGAGCTGGTGGCTGATCTAATGTCAGGTCGGCGGCACAATATCGATCTGGATCCATTTTCGCTGGCGCGGTTCTAGGAGCAATACCCGCGTCACAGCCTTGCCACAGGAAGGAATAAAGCATGCCGGTTTATAATGGCGGACAAAATATCTGCGGTGCATCCATCGGTGTGCTGTGTCTGGAAAGCTATTTCCCAAAACCGCCCGGACATATCAAAAACCCGTCCAGCCTGCCCTTCCCCGTATTGTATGAAATGATCGACGGCGTGACCGTTCCGGACCTATTGCACGACCCCAAACCTGAGTTGCTGGACCCGTTCATCAAAGGCGCGCAGCGGCTGGAGGCTGAGGGCGTGCGGGCGATCACCGGCAGTTGCGGTTTCCTTGCCTTGTTTCAAAAGGAACTGGCCGCCGCGGTCTCGATCCCGGTTTTTGCTTCAAGCCTCATACAAGTGCCGTTGGCATTTAACATGACTGGCGCCAAGGCCCCTGTTGGCGTGTTGACTGCGGATGCCTCGGCTTTGACGCCCAGACATCTGGAGGGTGTTGGGGCTGCGGGCGTTCCGGTCGTTGTGAAAGGGCTGGAAGACACAGAGGAATTCGCTGAGGTGATCTTGCGGAATACCCGCACCCGCATGGATACCGACCTGATCGAGGCCGAAGTCCTGCAGGCCGCACGCGATCTGCAACGCGAAGCGCCTGAAATTCGGTCAGTGGTTCTGGAGTGCACCGATCTGCCGCCCTATGCCGCACGGATACAAGAAGAACTGAGGCTGCCCGTGTTTGACCTGACGACGTTGGCGCATATGGCGCACGCGGTTTCAGTGCGGTCCTCATATTCCGGCATGATGCCTTGGGCTTGATCCTGACTTGCAGCTCCTGCACCTTGCGCTTGCAACTGTATTGCGTCCACACAGGGTAAACGTTCGAGTATGGGGATGACTAAGACAAAAGGTGTATGAGGTGTCATTGGAATTGTCCCTGTTGGTCATCGCCGTTTTTCTGGGTGCAATGCTGCAGGTTGGAATTGGCATCGGGTTCAGCATTCTGGCCGGACCTCCGATGATGATCCTGCTGGGCACAAGCACAGCTGTTCCCGCGCTTTTGTTCCTGAATACCATCGTGTCTGCGGTCGCCACGGACAGACGCATCGTGGCGATTGAACGGCGCACAATCACGACCGCTGTTCTTGGCTGTCTAATCGGTGTGGTATTGGGCTTGGTGGTTTATCCGTGGCTCAGCGAAGCCTTTGTGTTGGCGTTGACTGGCTTGCTGCTGCTGATTGGTGTCCTGACAACCATAGTTCCTGTTCGAAGCGCTATTGGGCCGACCGCCTTTATCTCGGTTTCCGGATTATCTGGTCTGGCAACAGTGTGGGCCGCAACACCCGGCCCATTGATGGTTTTCGGGTTGATGGCAAAGGGTTTCGACACCAAGGATGTGGCCGTCTTGGTCCAACCCATTGCCCTCGTCGCATACGGTACTGCGTTCGTGCTGCATGGTGTTGCTGACTGGCAGTCGATTCCGTTTGGACCGCAGCTCTGGGGCTTTGTCGCCGTGGCAACTGTCGGGAGTATCTGCGGACGCATGGTCAGATCGTACTTGCCACAGGCACTTGTCAGGTCCGCAATTCGGGTAATTTCGCTTGTGGCCTGCTATGTACTCTTTCAGCGCGCTTACTTCGCTGCATGAACTCTATGGGTCGAAAATGATGTCAAAAGATCTTTTGTCCAAATTTCCAAAGGCCAGTCTTATGTCTGGCACTACACCGATCGAGCGGCTGGACAGGATGTCCGAAAAGCTTGGGATCGACCTCTGGCTGAAGCGGGATGACCTGACCGGGCTTGGCTTTGGCGGCAATAAGACCAGACAGCTTGAGTTCTATTTTGGCGACGCTCTGGCGCAAAACGCGGACAGTGTTCTGATAACCGGGGCCGTTCAGTCGAATTTCGTACGGTCTGCGGCGGCAGCCGCCGCGCGGTTCGGCATGAAATCCGTCCTGCAATTGGAGGAACGTGTCCCGGATATGGGACCGGAATATTATCAATCCGGAAACGTGCTGCTGGCCAAGATACTTGGTGCCGAACACATGAGCTTTCCTGTCGGCGAAGACGAAGCGGGGGCAGACGCCGCCTTGCACGCCCGTGCCGACGAATTGAGGGAGCAGGGGCACACCCCATATGTCATTCATCTGGGCCTGCATCACCCACCGCTGGGCGCGCTTGGCTATGTCGCCGCAGGGCAGGAACTTTGCCAGCAGATGCAGGATTTTGACGCGGTCGTTGTCCCCTCGGGCAGCGGTGCCACCCATGGGGGATTGCTGACGGGCATACGAACCTCGGGCGTGTCCGCCCCCGTTTATGGTATCTGCGTTCGTCGAGACAGCATGCTGCAACACAAAAGGATGGTGACGGTCCTTGAATTGCTGTCAGACCTATTGGGCATCGAACGGGCGAATGCGGCGGAAGACGTGATAACCTGGGACGGAGCCCTGTCCCCGGGTTATGGAAAGATGGGGCCAAAAACTCACTCAGCCCTTGAATTGATGGCTCAGACCGAGGGCATTTTCCTCGATCCTGTCTACACCGCAAAGACCTTTGCAGGTTTGCTTGATCTGGTTGAGCAACAACATATCAAGCCCGGGCAGAAGGTGGTGATGATACACACAGGGGGATTGCCAGCGTTGTTCGGTTACCAAAGGGAACTGAGCACCCGCTAACTGACCAGAAGAATGGACGCGCCAAATCCGCGTTACATCCATGGAGTCATTCGGCAGCCAAGTTTTGCACTGAGATGTCCTGCTTCAGATAACCCTCACGGGATTGAGGGCATTTGATGCCTAGTGCAGCACCGGCAATCTGGTTACGCAGAATCTGAGCGGTCCCGCCGCCGATCGTGAACATACGAACATCGCGATACATGCGTTCCAGCGGTTCCCGGTCGCTGTACCCGCGTGCGCCGAACATCTGAAGCGCATCGTTCACCACCTTGATAGCCATTTCCGATGCAAAGAGCTTGGCGCGGGCTGCCTTTGCCATGTCCGGGAAACCGCTTCCGCCCGGCTGCCGTGATCTGGCCGCATCATGCAACATAAGGCGGGCCGCGTGAACCTGCGTATCCATGTCGGCCACCATCCACTGCAGGCCTTGAAATTCTGCCAAAGGCCTGCCGAATTGTTGCCGTTCCAGCAGAAACCGCTTGGCGCGTTCCAAAGCACCGGCCGCCACGCCCATCGCAATCGTGCCCGCGCCGACCCTTTGCGAATTATAAGCCTCCATCAAGTCCGAAAATCCGCGTCGCAGCCCGGACGGGGGATGCAAAAACCAGTCTTTATGCACCCTGAGATTATTGAACCGCAACTCGGCCTCCGGCATGCCGCACAGTCCAAGCGTGTTCTCGCGGCCAACTACCTCGAACCCGTCTGGCAGGTGGCCATTGGCCGGGTCGGCAATCACGATAAAACTGCCAATGCCCAACTCATCGTCGGTTTCATCAATGACGCGGGCAAAGATAAGGTGCAGTTTCGAAACGCCGCCACCCGTGATCCAGTGTTTCCGCCCGTTTATGACATATGTGTCACCCACCTTTTTGGCTGTGGTCTGCATTTCCGTCGCCGCACTTCCCGCATCCGGTTCAGTAATACAGATCGCAGGTTTGTCCCCGGCCAGAACATGGGCGGCACAGAACGCTTTTTGTTTTTCGGTGCCATAGGCCATGACTGCACTTATGCCACCCATATTCGCTTCGACCACGATACGGGCCGTCAAGGTGCATACTTTTGCGATCTCTTCGACCACCTCGACGACATCCAGAAAGCTGGCGCCCTGCCCTCCTAACTTCTTCGGGATCGTCATTCCCATGATCCCGGCTTCCGTCAGGGATTTGACGTTGCTCCAGCAATAGCTGCGTGTTCTGTCCCATTGGGCCGCTCGGGCTTCAAACTCGGGGGCGAGGTCTTTGGCTGTTTCGACAAAATGGTGAGTCATTGAAGCGACTCCTGTGCAGATTTCTCACGAACGCGTGATAATCCAGCTTTATCAGAGCTTGTTATTCAAGAAAACAAACTTAAAATGGATATCTAATTCAAGTATTGTGTAGTTATGCAAACGCGCGCACTCAGAAGCCTTGTCAAGATTTCCCACGTACACTCTTTCAGCGATGCGGCGGACCAGCTTGGAATGACGTTGTCTGCGCTGTCTATGCAGATGAAATCACTGGAAGAGGCTCTGGGAGCAGATCTGTTCGACCGTTCGGTCAGACCCCCACGCCTTACCCCGATCGCACGCGCCATTATCGAAGAGGCGGTTCCCCTGCTTCGGCACGAAGACAGTCTGGTCGAACTGTGCCGGCAAGGAGACGGTCTGGCTGGCCGGTTTCGGCTGGGGTTCATCACCACGGCGGCGGTCCGCATGCTTCCCGGATTTCTTGAAGCCGCCAACCGCGAATTGCCGCACGCCTCATTCGAGTTCGAGACCGGTCTGTCTGCCAATTTGCAACATAAAGTCGTCTCCGGCTTGCTGGACGCAGCAATCCTCACCGACGCGGACGGTCTTCCAAGTCTATTGGCCTCTGAAGTTTTGCGGCAAGAGCCATTCGTATTTGCAGCGCATAAGGACCTTTTTAATCAGGGGCTGCCCAGACTGTTGTCCGAAGGCAATTTCTTTCACTTCATGCCTGACACCGGAATCGGGAAATTGATTGCGCGTGTCATGGTGCGTCATCAACGGTCAGCTCAGTCCAGAACCATCGTGCTCGATAACCTGGAAGCCATAATGGAATGCGTTTCCGCCGGGCTCGGCTTCACACTTCTGCCGTTACCGGATGTCGAACGGTATCGCGCACCGGATTTGGTGATGCTGGATGCCAATGCGCCTACTCAACGCAAACTGGTGCTGGTCACGTTGCGAGACAGTACATTGGGCCGCTACCGCGCCGAACTTGCATCTTTGCTGGGACGCACCGAAGACAGCGCTGTCGATTAAACAGATGCAATCAACCCTTCTGACCACGAGGTCATCAACACTGCTGACCTAACCCTCGAATTCGAGCGACGGTGAAGGGATAACTTTTCTCATTTTCAAAGTTGTGATCCGGTCAAACCCTGAATGCGCACGCCCACCAACGATTTCGAACCCAAGCGTTGCAAATTTCTTCTGTTTGCCCAGCAACTCAACACGCGTTTCAAGGGCCAGAACCTTCAGGCCCGCCTGAACCGCAACCTGTTCGGCTTGACAGATCATACGGCGGGCAAGCCCCCTTCCCTGCATGTCGGGCGAATGGCGAAGCGGCCCAGAAACAGCTCTCGATTGCCAGCGCGCATGAACAGGCTTCCGACAAGTTCATGGCCCTCATAAACCGGCGGCGGTGCCCTGCGCGATATCGGTGTCTATACGCTTGGCTCGGCCCGCTTTGTAACCGGGACCGAACCCGAAGACATCTCAACCAAAATTCGCTGGGAAAATGGCGTGGATGCATACACTAGCATCTCGGCCCGGTTCGGGGATGTGGACTGTTCCGCCTATGTCACCACTCGGATGTCGCTGTTTCAGGAAATGACATTCCACGGCGATACCGGCTTGATCCGGCTGACAGCCCCTTTCAACCCGGGAACCTACAGCGAAGCCACTGTTGAACTGCGCTGAGGAGGCGATCATCTGGACGCGCGGAAATTCCCTGCGGTCAACCACTATGTCCTGCAAGTTGAAGCCTTTGGCCGCGCGATCCGGGAAGGTGCTTCGTTCCCCGTGTCGCTCGAGTTTTCAAGAGGCAGCCAGCAAGCCATCGATGCGGCCCTCGAGAACAGCACCAGGATCGATTGGACGTAACAGCAGACTCCGGTCTCAGAACTCATAGCTTTTGAATGACGAAAACCGTCGGTCTTTTAATCGACCGAACGTGATCTATATGCGGCTGCCACGCAGGTGGCGTCGCATGTCGTGTCGAATGGGCTTTTTGCTGTCGTGGCTCACGACACCCGATGGAAAGCAATGGGTCCTGAGCCCCAGCATCAGCCCCTTGCGAAGCGCGCGCCGGACCGCATAAACACAACATGATAGCTTTGGGTCGTCCTGTTCCTGGCGTCACAACCGGGCCGAACCCATTACACGACTTAGCTGAGAGAGCCGATGCGGAGCAGTAAGACAATTCATGTGATCTCGGCCCATGCCGAAGGCGAGGTGGGAGATGTCATCGTCGGAGGAGTCACTCCGCCGCCCGGTGAGACCCTGTGGGCGCAGCGCAGCTTTGTTGCGCAGGACCAGACCCTGCGCAACTTCGTGCTGAACGAACCGCGTGGCGGCGTCTTCCGTCATGTCAATCTGCTTGTGCCACCCAAACATCCCGGCGCCGATGCCGCTTTTATCATCATGGAGCCCGAGGACACGCCGCCCATGTCCGGCTCAAACTCGATCTGCGTGTCGACGGTGCTGCTGGATGGCGGCATCATTCCAATGCAGGAGCCGGAAACGCACATTGTACTGGAAGCCCCGGGCGGGCTTGTCCGGGTGCGGGCGGAATGCAGGGACGGCAAGGCGCAACGTATTTTCGTTCAGAACCTGCCCAGCTTCGCCGACAAGCTGTCAGTCCCGCTTGAGGTGCCGGGGCTGGGGACAATTATCGTCGATACCGCCTATGGCGGTGACAGCTTCGTAGTGATCGACGCACAAGCGCTGGGATTTGAAATTGTAGAACACGAAGCCCGCGACATTGCCCGGCTGGGCGTGACGATCACCAACGCGGCCAATGAGCAGCTTGGGTTCACGCATCCTGAAAACCCGGATTGGGATCACATCTCGTTCTGCGCCTTCTGCGGTCCGCTGGATAAAACCGATACCGGACTGACCGGCAAATCCGCCGTGGCGATTCAGCCCGGCAAGGTTGACCGATCGCCCACCGGCACCGCCGTTTCTGCGCGGATGGCGCTGATGGCGGCCAAGGGGTTGATGCAGAAGGGTCAGACATTCGAGGCGGTCTCGATCATAGGATCGCGTTTCACGGGCCGAATCGTCGACACCGCACAAGTGGGCGACAGGGCGGCGATTATTCCCGAAATCAGCGGCCGGGGCTGGATCACAGGCATTCATCAGCACATGCTGGACCCGGACGACCCCTGGCCGGGCGGCTATCGCCTGTCGGACACCTGGGGGGTGTGAAGCGGGCTCTGCAAACAGGACCAGGTTGCATGATTGGTCACCGGTTTTGGCGAGCAACACACATGCCAAATGCCCTATTTTAGTGCGGCTAAAATAAATTTTGATCTCGCGCTCAATCTTCTGTTCAATGAAGACGAGACCAATGACCAGCAGGAGAACCCGCATGCAGGCTCCGAATACCCGCACCAAGGCCAAGGGACAGCCGACCGAATTGGGTCAGGCAATCCGGAGGCGACGCAAGGCAATGAACATGACGCTGGATCAGGTTGCCAAGGCTGCAAACCTGACGACGGGGTTTCTGTCACAGGTGGAACGAGGGCTCAGCTCGCCTTCCCTGACATCCCTGATGGCGATAGCGGCGGCGCTGCAAACCAGCGTCGAACAATTGCTGAGCGTGCCACGAGTATTCTCTGAATTTGTGGCAAAGGATAGTCGGCAAACCTATTCGCTTGGCACGCGTGGGCGGTTTTACGAAAAGCTGGGGCCCGGGTTTGCCGGTGCACTGTTTCATCCTCAGATCGTGCATCGCCCGCCCGGCCATATTTCGGAAAAGATGTGTCATGCGGGCGAGGCGTTCTGCTATCTGCTTTCGGGACAGTTGGAATACACGCTGGGCGACAAGGTCTTTGTGATGTCCCCCGGCGATGTGATTCATCACGATACATCGGTGCGTCATCACTCGGTTGTGCTGGGGGAAATCGAGGCGGTCGAACTGTGGGTGACGACGTCTCCGATCAGCGAGGCGGGACCTCAAGAGTGAGGTCACAGTAAGAAAAAATGATCTATTACTAAAAGAGTCTTTAGTATTGCTAAGAATCGCTTATTCTCCCCTCGCATAGCGAATTTTGCTTTTGCGGGAGGAGATGAGGATGAAACTGAAAACGGTACTGGGCCTGACGGTAGCTGCGGCAATGGCGTTGCCGGTGGCGGCGCAAGAACGGGGCGGCACGCTGAATTTCGCCCGATATGACGGATCGCGGCTGATCGATCCGATCTATGCAGACCGCAACCCCGATATCTGGATGGTCGGCAGCCTTTTCGACACTTTGCTCCGCGGCAGCGCCGACGGAAACTCGGTCGAGCCCGGTCTGGCTGAAACTTATGCGGTGTCCGAAGATGGAAAAACCGTCACACTGACCCTGCGCGATGGTGTTGTTTTTGCTGACGGCACGGCCATGACAGGCAACGATGTCGTATTTTCACTGGATCGGGCGCGCAATCCTGATCTAAGCCCTTGGGCCGGGCTGCTGGGCTCGATCAACGCGGTTTCCAGCGATGGCAACACTGTCACGATCGCGCTGAATGACCCTGACCCGACCATTCTTTCGATGCTCGCTACGTTCAACACCGCCATCGTGTCGAAAGCGGCATTTGATGCAGCTGCGGGCGAGACGGATCAGGACAAATCCGCCGCCATATTTGCCGCCACGGTCCCCGGGGTCGGATCCGGCCCGTTCTATCTGTGCGGCTTTGAACAAGGCGCTTCGATGGATTTCTGCGCCAATGAAAATTACTGGCGCATGGGGGCCGATGGCAAACCCCTGCCCTATCTGGACAAGGTGCATTTCGAGATCGTTCCAGATGACGCCACCCGTATCCTGCGCTTGCAAGCTGGCGAGGTCGACGTTGCGGAATTCATCCCGTTCAGCCGCGTGGCTGAGCTGGACGCAGACGCGAATATCGACATGCAGCTATATCCATCCACGCGGATCATCTATTCGCCGATCAACACCCGTGACACACGCGCTGATGGCTCGCCGAACCCGCTGGCCGATGCACGTGTGCGTCAGGCGCTGAACTATGGCACCAACAAGGATGCGCTGATCGGCGTGGTGCTGCACGGCGCAGGCCAACCGATGAGCTCTCCACTGATGGCGAAGGCGACGCAATATGCAGCCGACCTGAGCCCGCTTTATTCCTACGATCCGGACAAGGCCAAATCACTGATCGCCGAGGCTGGCATCGCGCCGGGAACGCAGGTCACGCTGACCACGCTGGCGGGGTCGGCGGATGACGCGACGATCTTTGCCGCGCTACAACAGATGTGGGCGGAACTGGGCATCGAACTGGTGGTCGAGCAGGTCGACGGTGCCACACGCGGGGCCAAGAACCGCTCGGGCGAGTTTGACATTCACACCTATGGCTGGGTCAACGATGTAAACGACCCCAGTCAGGTCGTCGGCTGGCTGGGTTATACGCCAACCGCCAAGGCCGTGGGCACCGGATGGGAGAATGCCGAATTCAACAAGCTGTTCGAAGAAGCCGCGAACGAGATGGACCCCGAGGCGCGAAAAGCCAAGTTTGCCCGGATGCAGGAACTTTATGCCGAAGCCGCGCCGCTGCTGTTCATGTATGAGACCCCGTTTGCCGTGGCTGTCGGCAAATCGGTCGGAGGCTATGTTCAGACGCCTTTGGGCAATAACATCTTCGACGAAGCAACAGTCAGCCGCTAAGAGTTGACCCCTTGCCCCGCCGCGACACGCGGCGGGGCCTTTTCGGAGCGCCAACGTGTCCAGCCTGTCCTATATACTGAAACGGCTTTTGCTGATGATCCCGACCTTTTTTCTGGTCATGGTCATCATCTTTCTGCTGGTCCGTCTGCTACCGGGTGATCCGGCCATTGCGATGGCGGGGGATCGCGCCTCGGACGCTGATATACAGGCCATTCGCGAAAGGCTGGGCCTGACCCAGCCGATCCTGACGCAGTTCTGGCTGTTCCTCAGCAACACAGTTCAGGGCGATCTGGGCCGGTCGATCCTGATGCGCACCGATGTGATCAGCGTGATCGCCGACCGGCTGCCGATCACTGTTTTTCTGGCGGTGTATTCCGTGGTGCTGTCGCTGCTGATTGCCGGGCCACTGGCCTTTGTCGCCGCGCTTAATCGCGGGCGCTGGCCGGACACTGTGATCCGTACGGTGTTTCAGATCGGCCTGTCGATGCCGGTCTTCTATATTGGTCTGGTGCTATTGACCTTTCTGGCCGCAAATCTGCGGTGGTTTCCCATTGGCGGCTATGGCGACACATTTGGCGAGCGCCTGTATCACCTGTTTCTGCCCTCGATCACTGTCGCACTTTACACTTCAGCGATCATCATGCGTAACCTGCGCAGCGCAGTTATCGAAGTTCTGGACGCCGAATATGTCCAGTTCGCGCGCGCCAAGGGCATGCCACCGCGCGTGATCCTTGGCCGGCATGTGCTGCGCAATGCGCTGATTTCAACAGTGACCCTGCTGGGCCTGTCCATCGGCAACCTGATGAGCGGTACACTTGTGACCGAAACCGTATTCGCCGTTCCCGGTATGGGGCGTCTCATGCTCGAGGCGATCTTTGCCCGCGACTATCCACTGATTCAGGGGCTGACGCTGACCTTCGCCCTGCTGGTTTCTCTGGTGTTTCTGATGACCGACCTGTTTCAGAGCCGCCTTGACCCAAGGATGCGCCTGCAATGAGCAACATAGCCATCACCCAGAGCCGACCATCCTTTCTGCAGATGGCCCTGCGCAAACCGGGCTTTCTGGCCGGGGTGCTGATCATCGGATTTTCGACGCTTCTGGCCGTTTTTCCCGGTGCCTTCGCACCTTACGACCCGAACGCGATCGATTATCTGGCGATCCGGCAGCCGCCGTCCTGGGCGCATCCGTTCGGCACCGACCTGCTGGGACGGGACAGCCTGTCGCGGGTGATCTGGGCGTATCAGGTCAACATGCAGATGGCGATCTTCGGCACAGTCTTTGCATTGGTGTTCGGCATCGTGATCGGAGCGCTGGTCGGCTACTACCGGGGCATCGCCGACATGATCTTTGGCCGGATCGTCGACGCGGTGATCACCTTCCCATTTCTCGTTCTGGTCATTGCCGTCGTGGCGGTGCTGGGGCCGGGGCTGATCAACATGTATATCGCCATTTCCGTCGTCTACTGGGTTTACTATGCGCGGCTGATGCGGGCCGAGATCATTGCCCAGATGGGCAACGACTACGCCGCCGCCGGGGTGGTCATGGGCTATTCCGACCGGCGCATCATCTTTCGCCATCTTCTGCCAAACGCCATCACACCCGTCATAGTCTACTGGATGACGGATATGGCGTTGGTGATCCTTTTGGGCTCGTCACTGGGCTATCTGGGTCTGGGCGCGCAGCCGCCTCAGGCGGAATGGGGTGTACTGATCGCCGAAGGGCGCAACTTCATCTCCACCGCGTGGTGGCTGAGCCTGATGCCCGGCCTTGCCATCGTTCTTACCGGCCTGGGCTTTTCGCTGCTGGGTGACGGGTTGGCCGACCTGCTGAGACCAAGGGGATAGGACATGCACAGCACGACGCCGATCCTTCAGGTCAGGGACCTCTGCACAACATTCCACCGCAACGGCACCCCCCTGCCCGCCCTGCGCGATGTCAGCTTCGACGTCGCACGAGGCGAAATTCTGGGACTGGTCGGCGAAAGCGGCTCGGGCAAAAGCGTCACCTTGCGCTCGATCATCGGGCTTGCCCGCCGCTACGGCGAGGTGACTGGTCAGGTGAAATGGCAGGGCAGAGACATGCTGACGATGCCCGATCGGGACTTGCGGCAGGTTCAGGGCCGCGAGATCGCAATGATCTTTCAGGAGCCCATGACTTCGCTCAACCCGCTGCTGACGGTTGGCATACAGATCGAAGAGACGCTGCAGGCCCATACCGATCTGGGGCGCGCCGCGCGCCGGGATCGCGCGATCGAGATGCTGGATCTGGTCGGCATCCCATCGGCAGCGCAAAGGCTAAAGGACTATCCGCACCAGTTTTCGGGCGGCATGCGGCAGCGGGTTATGATTGCCATCGCGCTGGCAGCCAACCCCAAGCTGTTGCTGGCCGACGAACCGACAACAGCGCTGGACGTGACCATTCAAGCGCAGATCCTCGACCTGATCCTGCGGCTTGCAGATGAGCTGGACATGGGCGTGGTTCTGGTCACCCATGATCTGGGCGTTGTGGCCCAGACCTGCGATACCGTCGCGGTCATGTATGCCGGCCGGATCGTTGAACAGGGGACCGTGCGCGATGTTCTGCGCCAACCCCATCACCCCTACACCGCAGGTCTGATGCGTTCGGTGCCGGAAAACCTGACGCCGCGCACGCAGCTTTATTCGGTGCCCGGCACACCGCCCGGTCTTGAGGCACTGCCGCAGGGTTGCGCCTTTGCCCCGCGCTGCGAGGCATGCGCCCCGGCCTGCCAACAGGACCGCCCCGACCTGTCCCCGATGGCTGAGGGTCGGCAAGTCGCCTGTTTCAATCCGGTCACCAAAGCCGAGGGAACCGCCGCATGAGCATCGTGATGCAAATTCGCGACCTGCATCTGCGGTTTCCGCTGGGGCGCAGCCTGATGGATTTCATGGCTGGTCGCCCCGGAAAAGTGGTTCAGGCCCTCAACGGAGTCAGTCTGGACCTGATCCGGGGCGAAACGCTGGGCGTTGTGGGGGAATCCGGATGTGGCAAATCCACTCTCGCCCGCTGTATCGTGCGGCTTCATTCCCCAAGCGAAGGCTCTGTCCGCTTCGAAGGGCTGGATGTGTTTGATGGCGATGCCCGTGCAGACCGCAATTATAACCGCCGCGTCCAGATGATGTTTCAGGACCCCTATTCCTCGCTCAATCCCCGTATGACTACGGGCCAGATCCTGTCTGAGGCGCTGAATGTACATCAGATGCGGCCCGAACCGGAAATTCCCGCACGGGTGGCCGAATTGCTGGAGTTGGTTCGCCTGCCGCAGGATGCACAGCACAAGCTGCCGCACGAGTTCTCGGGCGGCCAGCGTCAGCGCATCGCCATCGCCCGGGCGCTGGCGGTCGAGCCCGAAGTGCTGATCGCGGACGAGCTTGTCTCGGCGCTGGACGTCTCGGTTCAGGCGCAGGTGGTCAATCTGCTGCTGGACCTGCAACGGGATCTGGGGCTGACCATCCTGTTCGTGGCCCACGACCTGCGTCTGGTCCGGCATGTGTCGAACCGGGTGGCGGTGATCTATTTGGGCCGCATTGTCGAGATCGGCGACAGCGAAACACTGTTTTCGTCCCCTGCCCATCCCTACAGCCAGGCGTTGCTTTCGGCCGCGCCGTCGCTGAACCCCGATGACCGGGGCAAAGTCACCCGACTGGACGGAGAATTACCGTCACCGTTGAACATGCCCTCGGGCTGCCCGTTCCATGTCCGCTGCCCGCACGCCACCGATATCTGCACATCCACCGTACCGGCCCTCAGGTCATTCGAAGGCCGCGGCGATGTGGCCTGCCATCATGTAGAAGAGATAAACAGCCATGCTTGATGCCCCGAATTCCGATCAGCACCCTGCCCTATCCGCGCTGCGGAAGGAATTGCAGGCGCAGGGACTGGATGCATTCATCCTGCCCCGCTTTGACGCGCATCAGGCCGAATATGTCGCCCCGCATGACGAGCGTCTGGCCCATGTGACCGGGTTCACCGGGTCGGCGGGTATGGCGATCGTCACGCCTGAAACAGTCGCGATCTTTGTCGACGGACGATATGTGGTGCAGGCCGCCAATCAATGCGCAGGACCAATCTTTTCGCATCATCATCTGTTTGACGAGCCGCCCGAAACATGGCTGGCCTCGGTGGCGCAGGACGGCTGGAAGATCGGGTTTGATGCCATGCACATACCGCCCGCTTGGCATGATCGTTTTGCCAATGCGCTGGCAACAAGCGGTGCCCGGCTGGTAGCGGCTGAAAGCAATCCGGTGGATGCAATCTGGGCCGATCAACCTGCACCACCTTCGGGTCTGATCGAGCCCATGCCGCTGCAGTTTGCAGGCAAAAGCGCGGCAGACAAGATCTCTGTTCTGGTTGCCGGGATGCAGGCGCAAGGCGCGGCGCTGATGGTCGAAACCCAGCCCGACAACATTGCCTGGCTGCTGAATATCCGGGGCTCGGATGTGGCATTCAACCCGGTCCCACATTCCTTTGTTCTTATCGAAAGTTCGGGCTGCGTGCATTGGTTTGTAGCAGATCAAAAGCTGACGCCAGAGGTGTGCGATCACCTTCCGGACGAAGTGAAGATACATCCCGCACCTTCCTTTCTTCCGACACTTCAGGCGCTCGTAGAATCCGGTCAGGGCGTCATGTTCGACCCGGAATTTTCACCCACTGCCGTGGTATTCGTGCTGAGGGAAAAAGGCGCAACGAAACTGCCCGGCAAAAGCCTGATAACCCTGTCCAAGGCCCGAAAGAACCCTACTGAGCTGGAAGGGCTGCGCAATTGCCACCTCCGCGACGGCGTCGCCTGGACCGAGTTTTGCGCCTGGCTGGCCGCCGAGGTCCCGGCCCGGGCCGCGCAGAACCGCTTTGTCAGCGAGCATGAGGCCGAGGAAAAAATCCTGTCCTTCCGCCGGGCCCAAACCGGGTTCCTTAGCGAGAGCTTTCGCTCGATCTCGGCCGCTGGTGGCAACGCGGCCATGTGCCACTATGCCGTCACCCCCGGTACTGACGTCCCGATCCGGCCCGACGGCACTTATCTGCTGGATTCCGGTGGGCAGTACGAAACCGGCACGACGGATGCGACCCGCAGTTTTTCATTCGGCCCACAGCGCCCCGAGGGATATGACCGCGCCTATACAGCAGTGTTCAAGGCCTTCCACGCCCTTGCCACGCTGCGCTTTCCGACCGGAACGCAGGGGCATCATATCGACGCCATCTGCCGCCGCCCGCTGTGGGATATCGGGCTGGATTACGATCATGGCACCGGGCACGGTATCGGCCACCGACTGTCAGTGCACGAACATCCACAGCGTATCGGCAAGCCCTATAATCCGGTCGATCTGGCGCCCGGCATGATCTTGTCCATCGAGCCTGGGTATTATCTGGCCGACAGGTTCGGCATCCGAATAGAAAACCTGTTCGAGATCATTTCGGCAGAAGACGGGTTTATGGAGTTCCGCAACCTGACCTGGGCACCCATCCAGACAGATATGCTGCTGACGCACCAATTGACCGAAACCGAGCGAGATTGGTTAACCAGCTATCATACCATGATGCTGGAACGAATTGGCCCTTATCTGTCCGAAGCAGCATTGGCCTGGGCGAAGAAAATCTGATCAGAATTTGCTGACTATGTTTTAGATTTCACCGCGTTCAAACGGGTACAGCCGGAGAATCTCCCGACATAGAAATCCTTGCTTAGGCGACAGGTTCTGGCCCGGCGGCAATACGAAACTGATATTTGCTTTTCCCTCTTGTGCATCCGGTTTATGAATGCAGATTGATTTGGACATCGACCTCCTACCAACAGGGACGCACCTCGTGTCTTGGGTGATTTTTGCGCTGGAATAATGCTAGCGACTTCCACCAGAGTCGTTTCAGATCGAATACACTGGCCGTAAGTTAAACGCGATTTTTCGCGAATGGTTGGACATCATGGACCCGAAAACCGCCCGCCTCATTCGTAGTCTCCAACGGCATATGCCTGCCTTCGAGGCCGCAGCGCGACACGGCAGTTTTACCTTGGCCGGTGAAGAGCTCGGCCTGACACAAAGCGCTATCAGCCGCCAGGTTAAGGATCTGGAGATCAAGCTGGGCCGCGAGGTGTTTCGGCGCCAACACAAGCAAGTCACACTAAACGAAGCCGGAGAGAAAATTTTTCGCGCCTATTCGTTCGCTACTCAGCATCTGGGTGATGCAATTGAGGACGTTCTGCAGAAAAAGACAAAGCGACAAGTGGTATTATCCACCTCGACCGCGAACGCCGCCTTTTTGCTTATGCCGAGGGTCAAAGACATGCGTGATTGCTTTCTCGGCGGTGAGATATTCGTCATGACCTCTGACCCGCAGGGAGTCGATCCTTCTGAAAATATTGATTTTTCCCTGATATATGGAAAGCCGGATCATACCGGCATGAAATCGGTGCCGTTGTTCAATGACATCGTGACGCCCGTGTGCAGCCCGTCATACCTTGAAGAAAACGGCCCGATCGCAAAGCCTGCGGATCTGTTGTCGCACGATTTGCTGTATATGCAGGCGCAACATTCCTCGTGGATCGGATGGCGGCGCTGGTTGAGACATTTTTCTCTGGAGGTGCCCGCGGGAGGCCAGCAACTGGCGTTCAACAACTGCTATCACGTCATTCAGGCCTGCCTCGCCGGGCAAGGCGTCGCGCTCGGCTGGCTTCGCATTATGCAGGATCAGCTGCAATCAGGACAACTCGTAGCTCCGTTATCTGATCGGGTTGAAACCGATGATCTGTATTACCTGGCCTATCCGCACCACAAGGCCCCTGCATGGGATCTTGCGCCGTTTCATGATGGGTTGATGGCCGAATTCGGTCAACCTGCCGAAACACTTTGACGTTTGCCAGCGACAGCTTCGGGAACTGAACGGTGCACCAAGTCGACCCATTTCTAAGCGACGATTGGCATTTCGGCTGATCAACGGCATTTTTTGAATGCGTTAAACTCATGCTAAGTCGCGTGATATTTCATTTCGGGTCTATTCCGGCATAACTTATGCCTTCCCTTGAACTCCCAGCACGAACCAGATGCCGGATTGCAAGGATACAGCATGAAAAAATCAATCAACTTTCAACTGACAAATAGAGGTCAACTGCGATGAGAGGTGAACAAGCCTCGAATACCCCGCAGAATGTGACACTTCCCGGCAAGAAGACCTGGAACTGGCATCCGGATTTGCCGCTGCAGGACAATTCGATCTTCAACTTGTCGCGCGGCCCGATCAATGCGTTGAAAGTACTGTATAACTCGTGGCTGCCGTTCACTGACCGGCTGATCGTTGTCGCAGTTTCAGTGCTGACATGGCTCTATCTTTCGCTATCGCTTGAAACGGCGCGAAGCTTTTCATTCGACTGGGTGGCGCTGGTCTATCTGCGCGATCTGGCGCTGATGGTTCTGTTGGCGGGCGGAATGCACCTGTATCTGTATACGTTCAAGCGGCAGGGCAATTACCAGCGCTATGATGCGCGTCCGTTCCACAAGAAAAACGCGCTGTTCACCTTTAACAGCCAGTTCCGCGACAACGAGTTCTGGTCCATCGCCAGCGGCGTGACGATCTGGACCGCCTACGACGTTGTCGGCCTTTGGGCTTTTGCGAATGGCTATATGCCGATGCTCAGCTTTGCGGACCACCCGGTCTGGTTCGTACTGTGGTTTGTGTTCCTGCCGATGTATGGCGTGCTCCATTTCTACTGGATTCACCGCCTGCTGCACTGGGGTCCGCTTTATACCAAAGTACACGCGCTGCATCACCGCAATGTCAATGTCGGCCCGTGGTCAGGCATGTCGATGCATCCGGTGGAACATATCGGCTATCTCAGTTCAGTGCCGATCCATGTGGTGCTGGCCTCGCATCCGATCCACTTCATCTTTCAGCTTCGGCAGAAGGTGCTTCTCGCGGTCAGTTCTCATGCGGGCTATGACGCCATTACAACCGGCGATGGCAACGACAAAGGGCTGAAAGTCGGGGATTTTTTCCACCAGCTGCACCACCGCTATTTCGAGTGCAACTATGGTGAGCCCGAGGTTTCTTGTGACAAGTGGTTCGGCACCTTCCATGACGGGACCGAGGAAGCAACCGCCGTCACCCGTGCACGAACCAAGCAGATGCATAAGAAATAAGGAGTAAAAAAGCCGCTTCTTGCGGATGGACGGTGCCCGGAGATTTCAAAAAGACTGTGCGGGAGGCCCCGCACAGTTTCTTTTTTTTCGGCAATGGTTTGCCAGTGCTTATTGCGCAGCAGCGCGAGCCGCTTCAAGACAGCCGTTATAGGTTGCGCGGTTGGCTTCGATCCACTCATCGACGTGACGGTCGATATCATCCGAGCTGTCTTCGCCGTCAGCAACTTTTTTGTTATGACCCGAGATGTCGTTGATGTTGATCGAGGCGACTTCGAACAGCTTTGCAGCAGCCGAGTTCGCGCCGAGGAACTCGTCGGTTGCGATGATGCGGATGCTGTCCACTGCAAAGCCTAGGTCTTTGCCTTCGAAGGTGGTTTCAGCGGTGGCACCGTCGGGCAGCGACGAATAAGGTACGGCCAGGAATTCGACATTCTCGCCCGGGACCAGAACGCCCGATACCCAGTAAGGAGTCTAGTTGTAGTACAGGATGTTCTCACCAGCTTCGTTGCGGGCGATGGTGTCCGCGATGATGGCGTTGTATTCGCCCTGATTGTGGACAACCGTGTCACGCAGACCGAACTCGGTCAGTTGATGCTCGATCACGCGCTCGCAGCCCCAGCCGGGAACACAACCGGCCAGATCAGCCAGACCGTCGCCATCAGCATCGAACAGCTTGGCGTTTTCTGGATCTTTCAGGTCGCCCAGATCCTGGACCCCCGCGTCATAGGCGGATTTGTTGATCAGATAGCCTTGCAGCGCGCCATCAATCAGGGTGCCGACTTTTTCCAGCACCGCGTCGCCACCGGATTCTTCAAAGAAGTTGTTGTGCAGCTTGTTCCACGAGGCAGTGGTGAAATCGGCGTCGCCGGTGCCCAGAGCCAGGTGCATGGTCTGCGCCAGAACCTCTTCCGGCTCGGCAACGTCATAGCCCAGGTCCTCGAGGGCGCGGAACACGATGCGCGCCTGGAAGAACTCTTCGACCGTCGGCTGGATCACCGGGCGAACGGTTACGCCTTCGCCCGGCAAGTGGCCATCGGCCGTGGCTGCGCCGGTCAGCAGAGTGGTGGCGGCAAGCGCGACCAATGTGGATTTGACGAACATTGTGTAGGGTCCTCCCAGTAGATTAGTTCGCTTTTTGTGGTTCGAGTGTTTCCTCAACTTTGGACTTGTTGAAGAAACGATAAACAACGCCAACCGGGCCGCCTTCGTACCAGTGACGGTGCCCGTGTTCGCGGCCGGATTGGCCCATGCCCTGCGTGATACGGTCCAGCACGATGGCCAGGATCACGATGCCCAGACCGCCGACCAGCGCCTTGCCCGCATCCAGACGGCCCATGGCGCGCAGCACCTCGTTGCCCAGCCCTTTGACCGAGATCATCGAGGCGATCACAACCATTGACAGCGACAGCATGATGGTCTGGTTCACACCGGCCAGAATGGTGGGGGTAGCCAGCGGCAGTTCGACCTTGAACAGGATCTGGCGCGGATTGGCCCCGAAGGCGCGCGCCGCCTCGACCACCGAGGGGTTCACCCCCCGGATGCCCAGCGAGGTCAGGCGGATCAGCGGCGGCAGTGCGAAGATGATGGTTACAACCAGGCCAGACACGTTGCCGATGCCGATCAGCATCACCACTGGCACCAGATAGACGAAGGCCGGAATGGTCTGCATGGTATCCAGAACGGGGCGGATCAGCGCCTCGAACCGGTCATTCTTACCGGCAAGAATGCCAAGCGGCAGGCCGATCAGGAAGGACAGGATCACTGCTGAGACCACAATCGCCAGCGTGGTCATCGCCAGCTCCCAGGCGTTGGGCGCCAGAAACCCGAGCGCAGTCATCAGAACGCCGACCAGAATGGCGACCCGTCTTCCCGCCGCCTGCCAGGCAATCAGGATCATCAGGATCAACATGATCAGCGGTGGAACCGCGTTCAGGGCGGTGTCGATACCAACGATCATTTCGTTGAAGAAATTCTTGATCGGCTGAATGATACCCCGGTTGGCGATGGCCCAGCCTTTGACGCCATCGGCGCTTTCGGCGATGCCCAGATCGACCGACGAGAAGGGATCGAGAATGCTGAATTCAGAGTCTGCCATGATACCCTCTCAGTGCTTCATAGTTACGGGGTCATCGACCTCGCCCTGGATGCCGCGCAGCAGGGCATTCTTGGTGACGATGCCGATCGGCTTGCCATCGGCCTTGGCCACAACCGCGTGCTGGGTGGCGATGGGCAGGTTGACCAGATCGTCCAGCGAGTGATCGGGATGCGCCTCGGGCCATTGGGAATGATCGACCGGATTGGTGACGATATCCTCGGGAGTGCCGACCTGAACCAGCGCACCATCTTTCATGATGGCGATGCGGTCGCCGATGCGGATCGCCTCGTCCAGATCGTGGGTGATGAACAGGGTGGTCTTTTTCATCTCGGCCGACAGCGACATGAATTTGTCCTGCAACTGACGCCGGATCAGCGGGTCAAGGGCCGAGAACGGCTCGTCCATCAGCAGAATGGAAGGGTCCGCTGCAATCGCGCGGGCCAGACCGACACGCTGCTGCATACCGCCCGACAGCTCATCGGGGTATTTCTGATCCCACCCGTTCAGATCGACGGTGTCGATGGCGCGCATTGCGTTTTCATGCCGCTCCTTGGCATCATGGCTGCGCACCTCCTGACTGAACGAGACATTGTCCAGCACCGTTCGGTGCGGCATCAGCGCCATGTTCTGGAACACCATACCGATCTTTTCGGCCCGAACCTCGCGCAATTCACGCGCGTTCAGCTTGTTGACGTCATTGCCTTCAATGAAAAGCTGACCCGATGTGGGCTCGATCAGGCGATTCACGTGGCGAATCAAGGTTGATTTTCCCGAACCCGAAAGCCCCATGATGCAGAAAATCTCGCCGCGCCCGACGGTGAATGTCGCATCCTGAACACCGACGACACAATCAAACCTGTCACGAACTTCAAGCTTCCCAAGCCCTTGTTCCTGAACAGCTTTCATCGCCTCTGCGGAACGTTTTCCGAAGATCTTCTACAGATTTCGGCAATCGATGGCGGCGTCACCATGAGTATCTTTCACCGGTTCCTCCCAACCTCGGATTTGTTTGCATACTGCATATTTTTTCGTAGTACACAATTTATATTTTGATAATGTGCGCAACTAATATTGATGGAGTCACAGCTGCGATTCATTTATTCCCAAGGGGCTCGTGATCAAATGGGAGGTCAGAAATGAAAGATGCGTCTCGGCGCCGGAAGCAGCAGCTTTATGAGCACTTGAAAATGTCTGTCATGACGCAATCGTTGTGCCCGGGGGCGGATCTGGACGAGGCGACGCTGTCAGAAGAGTTCGAGTTGTCGCGTACCCCATTGCGCGAGGTATTTCGTCAACTGGCCGGTGAAGGATATCTTGAACTTCGCGAGCACCGTGGCGCGCGGGTTTCGGGCATGTCTTATACGACTCTGCGTGATTTCTTTTTGGCCGCTCCGATGATCTATGGGGCCATTCTTCAGTTGGCCGCCAAGAACGCCAAACCGGGTCAGATCGAACAGCTGAAAGAGGCGCAACAAGCCTTCAAGGCGGCGCTGCGGTCTGGCTCGGGGTCGGATCGGACGCTTGCCAACAACCGCTTTCATGAAGTGACCGGCGATATGGCCGACAACATCTATCTGCTGCCGTCTTTCAAGCGGCTGCTGATTGACCATGCCCGGATCGGCATGACCTTCTATCGGCCACAGGACACGACCATGGCCGAAAACCTGTCCGTCGCCAGCGCCCAGCACGACGCCATCATCGCCGCCATCGAGGCGGGCGATGAGGCGGCGGCTGCGCAGCTCGCCATCGATCACTGGAACCTGTCCCGCGACCAGATCGAGCTGTTTGTCACGCCCGCCGGGCTTGACCATCCGCTGGGATCGACGGCGCGCAAAACCCCTGCATGAGGATATAAATGACCCCCCTGTTCAAGTTCGAAGGGATATACACCCCGGTGGTGACCCCCTATCACGACGATGGCAGCGTCAACTGGAACGCGCTGTCGGATGTGATCGAGTATCTGATCGAAAACGGCGTGCATGGCCTGATCTCAGGCGGCTCGACCGGAGAGAACTATGCCCAGAGCGTGGCCGAGCGTCTGGAACTGGCCAAGTTCACCCATGAGCGGCTGAAGGGCCGTCTGCCGCTGGTGGTTGGCACCGGCGCGATGATGACGCCGGATTCGATTGCGCTGGCGTCGGGCGCGCGCGAGATTAGCGCGGATTCGATCCTGCTGGCCAGCCCCGCCTATTCGGTGCCCACCGACCGGGAAAACGCGCTGAACGCGCTGGCCATCGACAAGGCCGCCGATCTGCCGGTGATGCTGTACAACTATCCGCACCGCACCGGCACCATGATGGGTCCGGAATTTCTGGACCGCGTTGGCCGCAGCCGCAATTTCTGCGGCATCAAGGAAAGCTCGGGCGATATCAACCGGGTGCACCTGCTGGCGCGCGACTATCCGCATATCCAGATGGGTTGCGGCATGGACGATCAGGCGTTGGAATTCTTCGCCTGGGGCGCACCGTTCTGGGTCTGTGGCGGGTCGAACTTCCTGCCCGCGGAACATGTGGCGCTGTACAATGCCTGCGTGGTCGAAGGCAATTTCGACAAAGGCCGCCGCATCATGTCGGCGATGCTGCCGCTGATGCATGTGCTGGAACAGGGTGGCAAGTTCATCCAGACCATCAAACACGGCGTCACCATGAACGGCTTTGACGCGGGCGTGATGCGCGCGCCGCTGCGGGGTCTGAACAAGGATGACAAACGCGCGCTGGAACAGGTCACGCGCGTGTTGAAACGCAAAATCGCCGACATCGTGGCAGAAGGATAAGAAACATGGATCTGCTGACACAGGACGAATACAAATCCATCGCCGCCGGTCTGGACCTGCCCACCGGGGCCTTCATCGACGGCACCTTCCGCCCTGCCGCATCCGGCAAGACCTTCACCAGCACTAACCCGGCCACCGGCGAGGCGCTGGCCGAGATCGCGGCATGTGGCACCGAGGATGTCGATTTTGCCGTCGAAAAGGCGCGTGAGGCGTTTGACGATGGCCGCTGGTCCAAGATGCACCCGTCGGAACGCAAGGACGTTCTGATCCGTCTGTGCAAACTGATGACCCGCAACGCGCGCGAACTGGCGGTGATGGAAAGCCTCGACAGCGGCAAGACCATCTATGACTGCGAAACCGTCGATGTGCCGGAAACCATCCACTGCCTGAAATGGCACGCGGAAGCCATCGACAAGCTCTATGATCAGGTCAGCCCCGCCAGCGACGATCACATCGCCATGGTGGTACGCGAACCGATCGGCGTCGTGGGTCTGGTGCTGCCATGGAACTTCCCGCTGCTGATGCTGGCGTGGAAGATCGGCCCGGCGCTGGCGGCTGGCTGTTCACTAGTGATCAAACCGGCCAAGGAAACCACTCTGACCGCGCTGCGCGTCGCCGAACTGGCGAAGGAGGCCGGTGTGCCCGCTGGTGTCCTGAATATCGTCCCCGGCGGCGGCGGCGAGGTGGGCGAACCCATCGGCCGTCACATGGATATCGACATGGTGTCCTTCACTGGCTCGACCGTGACCGGCAAGAAATTCCTGACCTATTCAGCGGAATCCAACGCCAAGGAAATGGTGCTGGAAATGGGCGGCAAGAACCCCGCCGTGGTCATGGACGACGCCGAGAATCTGGACCGCGTGGCCCAGCATCTGGTCAACGGCGCGTTCTGGAACATGGGCGAAAATTGCTCGGCCTCGTCCCGCCTGATCGTGCACAAGGCGGTCAAGGCGGAACTGCTGGAGTGTATCGCACATCACGCCAAACAGTGGAACATCGGCGATCCGCTGGACCCGGAAACCCGAATGGGCGCTCTGGTGTCCGAAGGCCATTACAACAAGGTCTGCAGCTATCTGGATCAGGCCGAGAACGTGGTCATCGGCGGCAAGGCCGACAGCGGCTTTGTCGAAGCAACCGTGGTCGAGGTTGCCGACAACAACGCGGTTCTGGCCCGGGAAGAGATCTTTGGCCCGGTGCTGTCGGTGATCGAAGTCTCTGGCTTTGACGAGGCGATTCAGGTGGCCAACGACACCGAATACGGGTTGTGCGCGTCGATCTTCACCGCCAACGCCAAGCGCGCCATTCGTGGGGCCCGCGCCCTGCGTGCCGGTACCGTGACGGTCAACAGTTTCGGCGAAGGCGACATCTCGACGCCGTTTGGTGGCTACAAACAGTCGGGTTTTGGTGGTCGCGACAACTCGGTTCATGCCCATGATCAGTACACCCAGTTGAAAACAATCTGGATTGATCTGTCCGATGACGCCGATGAGGCCGTGAGTTGACGCGGTACACCGCAAAATCCCTGCCGGTCCAACGCGGACCGGCAGCCTGGAATGCCATTTTGGGGGCTCAGGCCCCTGCTTCGGTATTGGACGGTAATCTGAGCGCCGACATTGTCGTGGTCGGCGGCGGGTTCGCTGGTTTGACAGCGGCACGCCGCATCACACAATTGGAACCCGAAGCAAAGGTTGTCGTGGTCGAGGCAGGTCGCATTGCCGAAGGTGCGGCTGGCCGGAATTCGGGTTTCATGATCGACCTGCCGCACGATCTGGCCTCGGACGACTATGCAGGCAGTGGCGACGATCGCAAGATGATCGACCTGAACCGTCAGGCCATCGGCTTTGCCCGCGCGGCGGTCGAGGAATATCAGATCGACCCGAATTACTTTGACCAGGCGGGCAAGGTGAACGGTGCGGCCAGCGAGGCCGGACAAGCGCATAACCAAAGCTATGCGAAACATCTGACATCGCTGGGCGAGGAAAGTCAGGCGCTGGACCCACAGCAGATGTTCGAACTGACAGGCTCGCGCCACTATATTTCAGGTCTTTATACGCCGGGCACAGTCATGTTGCAGCCCGCAGGCTATATTCGCGGATTGGCGGATGGTTTGGCTGGGCAAGGCGTGCGCATCTTCGAAAACAGCCCCGTCACCGGCTTTGTCCGCGACGGAGAAGGCTGGCAGGTTCAGACCGAGAAGGGCTCGGTTACCGCGCCGAAACTGGTGCTGACGGTCAATGGCCATCTGGAAAGCTTTGGCATCGAGCGCAACCGCCTGATGCAGCTGTTCCTGTTCGCGGTGATGACGCCGGAACTGGACAGTGAGGCACTGGCGAAGCTGGGCGGCCAGTCACGCTGGGGCGTGACACCTTCGGATCCCATGGGTACGACGATGCGCCGTATCGACACCGGTCAGGGTGGCAATCGGATTGTTACGCGCACTTGCGCAGCCCTGCGACCCGGAATGGCAGCGACACAGAACGATCTGCGTCGGGCTTCGCGCGTGATGCAGCGCAAGTTCGATCAGCGCTTCCCGCAACTGGCTGGAACGCAGATGGAGCATCAATGGGCCGGTCACCTCTGCCTGAGTCTCAACGGCGTTTCTGTCACGCGTGAGATTGACACGGGCGTCTATTCCGGCTGCGTCCAGAACGGGTTGGGGACCGCTCGCGGGACTTTGACCGGAATCGCGGCGGCCGAGCTTGCTTGCGGCCAAAGCTCTGAAATTTCTCAACATTTTAGCGCCGAAACGAGACCTAAACGACTACCCCCTCAGCCGCTTCGGGAAATCGGGGCAAATATCGTACTGCGTTGGAAGGAGTGGAACGCTAAAAACGAGTAAAACTAAACAAGTCATCAAGCAAAAAAGCCAGGTAATGGCTTTCGACACGACACGGGAGATATCAAATGTCGATAAAAGAACCATTTACAGATCTAGAGATAAAAACGGCAGATAGCGGTTTTTATGAGAATAACAGTGTACCGATTGCCCTGATCAGTAAGGGCATCATGGTCGCGCTTGTGCTTTGGGCGCTGGTGTTTCCGGCCAATGCAAACGGTACTCTGGGCAGCCTGAATGGCAGACTGCTGGAAAGCTTCAACAGCTTTTATGTCATCATCGTGGGGCTGTTTTTCTTCTTCCTTGCGATTGTTGCGCTCATCCCGGCCACTGGCAAGCGAGTCATGGGTACTCCGGGTGAGAAGCCCGAGTTTTCGAACTTCTCGTGGTTCTCGATGATGTTTGGCGCCGGCCTTGGTGTGGGCCTGATGGTGTTTGCCACCGCTGAACCGCTGGGGCTGTGGGGATCAAACCCCGTGGTCGTCGCCGGGGACGTTCCGGGCAATGAACCCGAAGCGGTCCAGTCGGCCTATCGATACACCTACCTGCACTATGGCTTCCACGCCTGGGCGATCTATGTGGTGACCGGTCTGTCGCTGGCCTATTATGCCTATACCCGCGATATGCCCCTGACCATCCGTGCCGCGCTCACTCCGCTTTTCGGCAAACTGCTGAACGGCTTTCTGGGCCATGTTGTTGACGTGCTGGGTGTTGTTGCAACGATTCTGGGTGTCTCGGTGACCATCGGCTATGGTGTCAGCCAGTTCATCGACGGTGTCTATGCGATCACCGGCATGGAATGGGTGATGAATCTGGGCGGCGATGTTCCGACTCCGTCGAAAGTGGGCCTGATCGCAGGACTGCTTGTCATCATGGGCCTTTCGATCATCTCGGCGGTCTCCGGTGTTGGACGGGGTGTGAAATACCTGTCGAACCTGAACCTGGTGCTGTCGATCATCCTGCTGGGTACCTTTGTCGTATTCGGCTCGTTCGTCTTCGCCATGACCACCTATGGTTCGGCAATGGTGGACTACATCCTGAACTTCCTCTGGCTGAGCTTTGGCGCCTATGGTCCGCTGTCGGCTGAATCCTTCGCGGCAGCTCTGCCCGCCGAAGCACAGGCCCATGCGGATGCCCTGATGGGTGGCGCGACCAATGCCTGGGGCAGCTTTGACGGCTTCAAGAGCGGTCTGGAGGGCGCAGCTGCAGAGCTGGACGAAGCAACGCTGGCTGCAGCCTATGCCGCGGGTGAGCAGGGTCGTCAGTTCGGCTGGCAAGCGGGCTGGACCACGTTCTACTGGGCCTGGTGGATTGCGTTCTCGCCCTTTGTGGGTCTGTTCCTGGCGCGCATCTCCAAGGGTCGCACCGTGCGTGAGTTCATCCTGGGCTGTGTGTTCGCACCGGCGCTGGTCTGCTTTGCATGGATGACAGTTCTGGGTGGTACCGCCATTGATCTGGAACTCGCCGGCGAAGCCGGTGGCGCGATCATCGGAGCGTCGAACACAAACAAACTGTTCGTAACGCTGTCCTATATGATCGACGGTGGCCTGCTGTCGATGCTGAACGTGATGTGCGTGATCCTGATCATGACCTTCCTGGTGACCTCGGCGGACTCGGGAATTCTGGTGATGAACACGATCATGTCGGGCGGCAGCCAGGAAACCGGCATCAAGCACCGCATCATCTGGGGTCTGATCCTGACCGCTGTGATCGGCGCGCTAATTCTGGCAGCAGGCGAAAACAACCCGATGGACGCGCTGCGCAATGCGATGATCATCGGCGCGTTGCCATTCACCATGGTGATGGGCCTGATGATGGTCGCTCTGGCCAAGGCGCTTTACCGCGACAGCCAGCGCGACAAGCACGGTTCTACTGAAGCTCAGGCCGCCGAGTAAGCGCTATACACACCAAATGATCAACGCCGCCCCCTTTAGGGCGGCGTTTTTTTATTCGCCAGACGCATCACGCAGTCGCTGAGTTCAATTTCATTTTTTGTCGCTCAGAAGACAGTGTTGTCGCAATCTGCTGCGCACGGGTAGAGTGATCACTCTACCCGTGCGCTCATGACTGATACCCAGACTCAGATCGCCGAAAATCTTGATCGCCAGTTTTCCGAAATGGGCTTTGCCACCCAAGGGGTCGAGGCGTTGCGCGCCGGAGCAAATGTTTCGCTCAGGACGCTGTACAAGCATTTCCCCAGCCGCGAGGCGATGGTGATCGGCGCATTGAACCACCGGGACGCGACCTATTCCGACTGGATAGGTCAGGACGATAAAGTGGGTGCGGACCACGTGTTGCACGTAATCGTTCGTCTGTCGGACTGGTTGTACGAGATTTCAAACACGGGCTGTCTGTTCCGCAATGCTCTGGCCGCCTATCCCGAAAGCGATGCCATCCGACAGGCGGTTCTCGAACACAAAACGCGTGTCAGAAACATGTTCCGCACGCGATTGTTGCACATCAGCCCGGAATGCGATGCCGATGCTCTGTCCGAAGCATTGTTCGTCCTGCACGAGGGGCTGACCGAAAGCGCCCGTCTGATCGGAGCAAAACCCGCAACCGACGCCACCATGCGCTGCGCCCGTGCGCTGCTTGGGTCCGCACATATTCACTAAAGCCGGACCAACCGGCAAATTGACAAGAGGATCTGACGTGAAGATCAAGGAACTCCACATCTACGCATATGACCTGCCGGTAAAGAACGGCCCCTACACGATGGCCAATGCCGAGGTCTGGGCACTGGATACCACGCTGGTCAAACTGGTGGCCGAAGATGGCACCATCGGCTGGGGCGAGACCTGCCCGGTTGGTGCGACCTATTCCGAAAGCCATGTCGGCGGCGCCCGCGCGGCGCTTGGCGTATTGGCCGAGGGGCTGATTGGGGCTGAAGTCTGGCCAATGGCGCTGCATCACAAGATGAACAGCCTGCTGAACGGTCACAACTATGCCAAGGCCGCTATCGACATCGCCGCGCACGACCTTCTGGGCAAGAAACTGGGCGTGAACGTGGCCGACCTGCTGGGCGGGGCGCAGATGGACCGTGTCCCCTCGTACTACGCCACCGGCGTTGGCGCACCGGATGAGATCGCGCGTCTGGCCAAAGAGAAAATGGATGAGGGCTATCCGCGCCTTCAGGTCAAGGTCGGCGGCCGCCCTGTCGAGGTGGATATCGAGACCGTGCGCAAGGTCTGGGAAGTGATCAAGGGCTCGGGCATCCGCATGGCGGTTGATGCCAACCGTGGCTGGACCACCCGCGACGCGCTGCGGGTCAGCCGGGAATGCCCCGATATTCCATTTGTCATGGAACAGCCCTGCAACACCTATCAGGATCTTCAGAAGATCCGCCCTCAGGTCACCCATGCCATCTATATGGATGAAAACAGCGTCGATCTGAACACGGTGATCTCGGCCGTGGGCACCGGATTGGTCGACGGGTTCGGCATGAAAGTCACCCGGATCGGCGGGCTGCAGAACATGCGCACCTTCCGCGATATCTGCGAGGCGCGCAACCTGCCTCATACCTGCGACGACAACTGGGGTGGCGATATCATTGCTGCCGCCTGTACCCAGATCGGCGCGACCGTGCGCCCCTCCCTGTCCGAAGGCGTCTGGCTGGCCGCGCCTTATATCGAGGGCAATTACGATCCCGAGAACGGTATCCAGATTGTCGGCGGCCATATCCAGCGCCCCACCGGCCCCGGTCTGGGCGTCACGCCGGATGAAACCAAATTCGGCGCGCCGGTCGCGTCTTTCGGAGGCTGAGATGATCCCCAAAACCATGCATGCCGTACAACTGACCGGCCATGGCGGCATCGACAAGCTGGCCTATCGTGACGACGTTGCAGTGCCTCAACCAAAGGCGGGCGAGGTGCTGATCCGCGTCGCTGCAGCCGGTGTCAACAACACCGATATCAACACACGCATCGGTTGGTATTCCAAGGCGGTGACTGAGGATACCAACACCGGCGGGGCCGAAGGGTTCGACAGCGTCGATGACGACGATGCCAGCTGGTCCGGCACGCCGCTGACCTTCCCCCGCATTCAGGGTGCCGATGTCTGCGGCCATATCGCCGCCGTTGGCGAAGGCGTCGATCCGGCCCGCATCGGCGAGCGTGTGATCGTGCGCAATATGCTGCGCACCTATGTCGAATATCGCCCCTATGAATGCTGGACCATCGGCAGCGAATGCGATGGTGGTTTTGCCCAGTTCTGTGTTGCCCCGTCACAGGAAACCCACGCGGTGAACTGCGATTGGGATGACGTCGAACTGGCTGCCATCCCTTGTGCCTATTCCACCGCCGAAGGCATGCTGCACCGCGCCAATGTCGGGGCGGAAACCGTACTGATCACCGGTGCTTCGGGTGGTGTTGGTTCTGCTGCGGTGCAACTGGCCAAACGCCGCGGTGCGCATGTAATCGCGATGTGTTCACCGTCGAAAGCCGATGCGGTCAAGGCGCTTGGCGCAGACCGCATTCTGGACCGCGACGCCGATCTGGTGGCGGAACTGGGCGCGGGCTCGATCGACGTCGTCGTCGATCTGGTCGCGGGTCCGCAATGGCCCAGCCTCCTGGACGTTCTACGCCGTGGCGGGCGCTATGCCACCGCCGGGGCCATCGCCGGGCCAATCTGCGAGATCGACATTCGCACGCTCTACCTCAAGGACCTGACCCTGTTCGGCTGCACCTTTCAGGAAGACGTCGTGTTCGAAAACCTGGTGAAATACATCGAGGCCGGGGAAATCCGCCCCGTCGTTGCCAAGACCTATCCGCTGAGCGATATCGCCATCGCTCAGGAGGATTTTTTGGCCAAGAAACATACCGGTCAGCTGGTGCTGATCCCGCCGCAGGTGTCGTGATGAAAATCAAGAGAATCGAAATGTTCCAGGTGGACCTGCCCTATGCCCACGGCGCTTACGAGCTGTCGGGCGGGCGGATCTACACCAGCTTTGACGGCACTTTCGTCTGCGTCACGGCCGATGACGGCACCGAAGGCTGGGGCGAAAGCACGCCGTTCGGTCCGAACTACATCGCGGCGCATGGCATGGGAACCCGCGCCGGGGTTGCCGAGATCGCGCCCCATCTGATCGGGCGTGATCCGCGCCACGTCGACCGGATCAACGACGCGATGGACGAGGCGCTGCTGGGCCACAACCACGCCAAAGCCGCCATAGACGCCGCCTGCTGGGACCTGTTCGGCAAATCCGTCGGTCTGCCGGTCTGCACCCTGCTGGGCGGGGCAACGGGGCAACGGCTGCCGACGATCAGTTCGATTTACGCCGGTACGCCAGAGGATATGCGCGCACGTGTCGCCGAACACCGCGCCAAGGGGTATCGCGGTCACTCGGTCAAGGTGGGCGCGTCCGAGGCCGAAGGCGGCCCGGCGCTGGATGCGGAACGTATCGCAGCCTCGCTGGCCGACCGTCAGCCGGGCGAATACTTCATCGTCGACGCCAATGGTGGGCTGGTGCCGGAAACCGCGCTGCGGATGCTGCGCGCCTTGCCATCGGGTCTGGATTTCGTGCTGGAAGCGCCGTGCTCGACCTGGCGCGAGACCATGTCGCTGCGCGCCCGCACCGACGTGCCGGTCATTCTGGATGAGCTGACACAGCTGGACGAGGACGTTGCCATGCTGGTGGCCAATGATGTGGCAGACGGTATTGGCCTGAAAATCACCAAGGCGGGCGGCCTGACCCATTCGCGTCGCCAGCGTGACATCTGTCGCGCCGCCGGTCTGACCATGAGCGTGCAGGACACCACGGGATCAACCCTGTCCTTTGCGGCCATCGTGCATATGGGAGCCACCGTTCCGACCAACCTGCTGCGCTGTGTACTTGATACCCGCGACATCATTGAATTCCAGATCGGCGCGTTTGACGCCCCTGTGCAGGAGGGCGGCGTTCTGCCACCCGACGCACCGGGATTGGGGGTCACCGTAGACCGCGATCTTCTGGGCACTCCACTCGAAACCTGGGAGTTATAACAAAATGTTCGAAGGAAAACGCGCATTGGTCACCGGCGCTGCGGGCGGCATCGGTCAGGCCATTGTCGACAAGCTGCGCCAAAATGGCGCGCGGGTGGCAGTGGCAGACCGTGCAACCGACAACCTGACTGCCGAGGCACATTTGCCCGGCGATCTGCTGGAGGCAGGCTATTGCGACGCGCTGCCTCGGGCCGCACATGACGCGTTGGGCGGGCTGGACATCGTCATCAACAACGCGGGCGTGATCACGCGCGGGCCGGTGACCGAGACCTCGGACGCTGACTGGTCCCTGTCGATGGGCGTCAATGTCGAGGCCCCGTTCCGCATCTGCCGCGCGGCCATCCCGCTGATGGCCGAGACGGGTGGTGGGGCCATCGTCAACACCGCCTCGTGCTGGGGCGGTAAGGCGCCGGGGCCGAACCACGCGCTGTATTGCATGACCAAGGCCGCAATCGCCTCGCTGACCGAATGCATGGGCATGGACCACGCGCATCAGGGCATCCGTATCAACGCAGTTTGCCCGAACGAAGTGAATACGCCGATGCTGCGCTCGGGCTTTGCCAAGCGCGGCTTTGACCCTGACAAGGCGGTGGCCGAGCTGGGCCAGACCGTACCGCTGGGCCGCATCGCTGAGCCGGACGACATCGCCGATGTGGTCCTGTTCCTGGCCTCGGACGCGGCGCGCTATATGTGCGGCACGCTGGTCGAGGTGAATGGCGGGAAGCCGGTCGCATGAGGCGGTTTGAGAACAAGGTGGTGCTGGTCACCGGCGGGCGTTCGGGCATCGGGCAGGCAATTGCCGAACGTCTGGCGTCCGAGGGCGCACGCGTCTTCACCGCGCAGCGAGGTGCCGAGCCTCGCTTCGAAGGGGTCGCGGCGGATTTCACCGATCCTGAAAGCCCCTCGCAAGTCGTGGCCGAGGTCATTTCGCGCGCAGGTCAATTGGATGTTCTGGTGAACAATGCCGGGATGATGCAGGAGGCCCGGGTCGAAGACATGTCGCTGGCGGACTGGCAAAAGAACCTGACGGTCAATCTGACAGCGCCGTTTCTGATGATACAGGCCGCCCTGCCCCATCTGCGCAAAACACGTGGCAGCATCGTCAACACCGGGTCCATTGAAGGGCTGGGCAGCAATCCCGGCCACGCGGCCTATTGCGCCTCGAAGGCCGGGCTGCACGGGCTGACGCGCGCCGTTGCGGTCGATCAAGGGGCCGAGGGTATCCGCTGCAATGCGATCGCGCCGGGCTGGATCGATACCGAGCTGAATCTCGACTTCATCGAAACGATGCCCGATCCCGACGCCTTTCGACGCGATATCGGAAAAATCCACCCCGTCGCCCGCACTGGTAAACCTGAAGAAGTGGCCGCGTTGGCTGCGTTCCTTGCGGCCGAGGAAAGCGGGTTTATCACCGGACAGGTGTATACCGTCGACGGCGGACGCATGGCAAAGCTCAGCCTGCCCTAAGAGCAAATGTGCGATGCCAATTCGTTCCGGCGCCGCGCTTTTGCAGCGCCTTTTCGCAACACTGATCCGGACTATCCGCCCTAAGAAATACCGGAATTGATCGACCCACTAAGTTTGCAATACATCCCCCAGGCTGGCTTGACGCCCCATAGTCGGTAATATAGCCACAATTTCACCTCACACAGTATTGCAAGTCGGTTAACCGGCGGTCGCGACGATCATGTCCCAGACACAGAAGTTCGTATTTTTCCTGACAGATGAGTTTTCTCACCTCGCATTCTCATGCGCAGTGGAACCATTGCGCATCGCAAATCTGATCAGCGGTGAAAACCTGTACGACTGGTCGCTGCATTCTGAAGATGGAGTGTCTGTCACATCCTCGAACGGGTCCAAAACCCTGGTCGACGGGGATTTTTCTTCGGCTGCCAAATGCCACAGGCTGTTGGTATTGTCGGGTATCAACATGCGCAATCATGTCAGCCGCCCGCTATTGTCAGCGCTGCGCCGGGAACGGGCCAAGGGAACTGAAATCGGCGCTCTTTGCTCGGGCGCGTGGATATTGGCCGAGGCTGGTTTTCTGAAAGGATGCAAAGCAGCGATACACTGGGAATATCACGACAGCTTCATGGAGGCATTTCCGGATGTAAATCTGGTGCGCAACGTTTTTGTTGCGGATGAAAAACACATCACGGCGTCCGGGGGTACAGCGACCGCGGATCTCATGCTGCATCTGATCGAAGCAGATCACGGCGAAGACCTCGCGCTCGATGTAGCTGATCAGATGGTCTATGTCGCTGTTCGCAACGCGACGGCCGAGCAGCGCGTCTCGTTGCAGTCCAGAAATGGTATGCGCAACAAACATCTGGTCGGGGCCATTCGCATCATGCGCGATCAGATTGACGACCCGATCCCGCCGTCTTCGATTGCAACCAATCTTGGAATTTCCACCCGCCAGCTTGAGCGGCTGTTCGGTAAATATCTGAATTCCACACCAAAGAAATACTATGTCGAGATGAGACTGGATCGCGCTCGGAAGCTTCTGTTGCAGACCGAAGATTCTGTGACGGATATTTCAATGGCCTGCGGATATGAAAGCCCCGGTCACTTCTCGAAGGTCTATCGCGCGCGCTTTGGTGTCTCTCCGCAGGCGCAGCGGAACAAATTGAGTTAGGCCGCACACTCCGGAAACGGTTTTTAATCGTCGCGGTCTGATTTGCGCCTTGCAGATCGGACAAGGCGGGTGATCGCATTTGCGCCGAAGATATGTCGCATCTATCAAATTTGCTTCGCAAGATTGGAGGCAGGAACCCGCCAGAGATGCGATATACGGCGAGAATTCTGGAGACTCACGATGACCACTGAAAGCCCTACCCGCTCCCGCTCGGGCGGTCGTTCTGCCCGCCGGGCAATTCGTACCGCACCAAAGTTTGACATGCTGCCGGGCCTGACCAACAACCTGCCGCATTGCGAGGTGATGGATGGCTCGCAGGTAGAGATGATCGACAACGCGGCCATGGACATTCTGGAAAACGTCGGCGTTCAGTTCCGCGATCCGATTGCTTTGGAGGACTGGAAGAAAGCCGGTGCCAAGGTCGTCGATGAACTGGTCTATCTGGACCGCAACATGGTGCGCGAGCTGATCGCGACCATCCCGGCGCAGTTCACCTATCACGCGCGCGATCCGCAGAAGAGCCTGAAACTGGGTGGCAAACATGCGGTGTTCGTGCCGATGACCGGCGCGCCGTTCCTGCGCGATCTGGACGATGTGCGCCGGAACCCGACGCTGGACGATCTGGCGATGTTCCACAAGCTGGCGCATATGATGCCCGCAATGCACAGCACGGCGCACCATATTGTCGAGCCCTACGATCATCCGATCAGCCAGCGCCACCTGCGCATCACCTATTCGTCGATGAAATACTCGGACAAGATGTTCATGGGTATGACCACCTCGCCCAAGAACGCTGAGGATGTCATGGATATGTGCGCCATCCTGTTTGGTGACGAGTTCATCGACGCCAACCCCGTCACCACCGGCAACTGTAATGGCAACAGCCCGCTGGTCTGGGATGAAACCATGCTGGGCGCGATGCGCGCCTTCTGCCGCCGCAATCAGCCGGTTCTGTGCTCGCCCTTCGTTCTGGGCGGCGCCAACACGCCCGCTTCGGTGCCCGCCACCGTGGCGCAGCTGACCGCCGAGGCGTTATCGGCGCTGGCCTATACACAGGTGATCCGCAAGGGCGCTCCGGCTATCTGGGGCCACTACCTGTCGACCGTTTCGATGAAATCGGGCGCACCGATGGCGGGGACTCCGGAAATCAGCCTGATGAACTTCATGATCGGCCAGATGGCGCGGTTCTATGATGTGCCGTGGCGTACTTCGAACACGCTGGGCGGGGCCAAGACATTTGACGCGCAGGCCGGATACGAATCCGCCACCACGTTGCAGGCCGTCATGCATGCCGGGGCGAACTATATCTGGCACTCGGCAGGCTGGAACGAGGCCGGGATGCACTGCTCGACCGCCAAGTTCATCGTGGACGCGGAACAATGCGCCATGGCCTACCGGATGGCCGAAGGTCCGAAATGGCACGATTTCGATCAGGCGGTTGCGGCCGTTCCGGATGTCGGCCCCGGCGGCCACTATCTGGGTCACCCGCACACGCAGGACAACTTCCAGCAGGCGTTTTTCATGCCCGACCTGTTCGACAACAACTCGATCGAGCAATGGGTTGCCGAAGGCAGTGTCGAGATCACTGAACGGGCTCTGAAACACGCCAAGAAGCTGCTGGGTGAATATGAAGAACCCAAGCTGGATGAAGCCAAGAACGAAGAGCTGCTGGACTATATCGCCCGCCGCGAGCGGGAAATTCCTGCCGCAGACGAGCTGAACCAGACGTACTAAGCACGCTTCCCTCCCCAAACTGGCCCGCCTTCTCAGGCGGGCTTTTTTGTTTGCATGCACTAAAGTTGAGAGGGGTTCAGTTTGGTAAGTGAGACAGCCGTATTCGTGGTGATCTGATCTATGGGCATGGCAAGCAGGGATGCCAGATCGTCGCTCGCATTCTCGGTTGTGCTGTCCAAAGTCCAGACATCAACTGTTGCGCCATGCTCAGACAAGAAGTCGGGCAGATCGATACCCTCAGATTTCAAAAACAGAACCAGCCTGTAATTGATATAGACGTAATCGAAGGGCGTATTGTCGAGTCGTGCCAAGATACTTGATAACGCGTCAAGCACGCGGTTTAGATTTGCTTTCTTATCCTGTTGCAGATGACGCAGCAGCAATTGAGTGGGATCAAAGCCTTGTGGGATTCCCGGTGCCAGGCGACAAAGTCGATCCAGCACCTTTCGATGGGGGCTGCTTACGACAATATGCCCGGCATGCGCCGAAAGAAGCTTGCCCAGATGCGCCAGATGGGCTGTCGTGATTTCTTCAGGCCCACCTTTGAGATCGAACTGCACCTGCACATTGCTGTCTGAGGCATCCGCCAGCAAATCGGCAATGTCGGTATCACACATCGGGGCTTGCTTGTCCGGCGAACCGTCCATGCGCAACAGCCTGAGCTTGCGGATTTCCTCCGGGTCAGTGTCACGGACCAGACCCTGGCCTGTTGTTTCAGAAGAAAGATGCCGGTCGTGCAAAACTGCAAATCCGACGCCCTTATGCGGCGTCAGATCCACTTCTACAGAGGCGCCGGCTTCAATGGCCTCGACCAATCTTGTGCGTTGAAACGGCGTATCTTCCGACGCGATTTTCAGCTTGTGCCATTTCAGAGCGACCTTGCGCCCGTCCGCGGCCAACAGATGCGTCGGAGTGATTGCCATCATCGCTATGTATCGTCGATCACGACGGCGGCGTGAATATGGAATTGCGGCAGCGAGATATTCAGATACCCGCTTTCGAACTCCCACACCAACTCCGCATCGGAATAGGCGCAACGTACCCGGCCCGGGGCGTGATCACGGCGGATATGGGCGATGCCGTCGCTGATCCAGGGGGCGTCCTCGATCACTTCGATCTGCCGCAGCTCGGAATCGGTGATCGCCATGCCGGACCCGCGCAGCTGCGTCGGCGCATAGAGGACGTGCAACACGTCCCGCCCCTCGCTCGGCTGGCGCATCAGCGACATGCGGGTGGCTGAAGGCAGGTTGGTTGACAGCAGCCGATCCGGATACAACGCGTCGATCATCCCGCGCAGCATGTATTTGTACAGCACCTGCCCCGTTGCGCCATAGAGCGAGAACAGCGGATAGGCGCAATGCATCACCCGCCCCTTACGCAGCATCGCCGGGCCCAAGTCATCGGCCCCGGGGTTTTCCGGGGTATGCAGATGCGAACAGAAATGCGCCCAGTTGCGGTTAAAATACGAGGGACGGATCACCGCCAGAACCTCGGCGTCCGTTGCAGTCAGGGGCAGCGGCTTCTGATACATCACCAAGGGGGTCGCGGGCAGATCACTGTCGAACGCGTCGTCGAATGACGCGTAAGACGGATCAAAGGCGATTTCAGTACCCGACAGATCGGCGCCGATATCCAGCGCCATCCGCTGCCCGTCCGGCGTCAGCCCCGACTGGCCCGTCGACAGAACCGCGCCGCCTTGGGCGACATAATCGGCCAGCTTATCTTGCAGCACTTTATCCAGCCGCACCTCGTCAGGCAGCACGATCAGCCGGTATTTGGCAAAATCGGCGTCGGCATCGATGGCGTCGAAGGGAATCTGCATCTCAAGAAAGGTGCGCGCAGCGGCCCGATCACTGGCCGGAATGCGATGATTGGTATGGGACGCCAGGCGGAGGTTCTGTGACTCGACCACCATCAGCGCCACATCGGCCTGATATTCGGCCCCACGCGCATAGGGTTCCAACTGGCGCACACGCTCATACGCCGGTCGGATCAGCTTGTAGGTTTCCGGGTCCATCGCGCCACGCGGGTGCAGCTGGTCACCGATCGAGCAATGCGTGCCCATGGCCAGCATCTGGCAGCATTCAAAGATCAGCGCTTCGGGGCGTTTGAACCCTCCGAACTCTCCCCAATGAGTATGAAACCGGCCGGTCATTCCCAGCATCGGCAGGCCGAGCCCGTCAGCATAGCGGGCCGAGGCCGGGAAATGATCATACCCCCAGCCTCCGGTTGGCAGACTTTCGATCTCGACCTGCCCGTAATGCTGATAGCGTTCCTTGTCTTTGAACACATGACCCGAGTTATAAAAGATCCGGACATCGGGAAAATCCGAGTTGATCTCGGTCGTGAAGCGTTCGAAGAATTCCATGATCCGCGCCTTGTCGTTGGCACGGCGACCCGCTTCGGTCGTCGGATCCTGACCCATGGCGACGGTCGACTCCAGACAGGCCGGGCAGACGCATTGGTTCGATCCCACGATGTCCATGAACAGAGCCGGTGGCGCATAGGCGTTGCAGACCTCTTTGGTCAGGGCGATGACATAGTCGATATAGCTCGGATGGTTCAGGCAGATCGTGTGCCAGGCCGGGGTCAATTGGTGCATCGCGCTGGGTTCGATTCCGGCATAATGCGCGGGCGTGTTCAGCGCGCTCATCACCCGCCATTCAGGATGTTCGCGCGCGGTCAGTTCGTCCCATTGCACGGTCATGTAGATCGGCGTTTCGATATCAGCGGCGCGGCAGGCGCGCACCATGTCGCCCAGCAGATCAGGCCGTTTCAGATGCGGATGCGGTTTGCCGATCTGCGTGGGGTAATATGCCCAGCCGTGATGGCAGCGCGCAAACAGGGTGACGGAATCAACAGCCCCGTCCTTTAGCACCTGCACAAACTGGTCCGGATCGAAATCTGCACCTACGTCGGGGATATGTTCTGAGGTGTGGAAATCCAGATGGATCTGGCGAAAGCGGAAATTGTCAGGGTCTCTATCGTGCATGGGTCACGTCCATCTCAATTGTATGCCGGTCAAAAGGTGACTGTCCGGCGACCAGATGCCGCCGGATCGAAAAGCGTTACGCAGTCGCCTCAGAAGCGGTCGCCGCTGTGCGGGTCAAACAGGTGCAGCTTGTTCAGCGCGACGTCAAAACTCAGGGTTTGGCCCGGCGCAATCGGAAGGGGGTGGTACATGGTCGACTGGATCAGTTGCGACCCGACGCGGACAGACAGGATCGCCTCAGAGCCCAGATCTTCGGCAAGATCGACACTAAATGTCAGTTGCCGGGTTTCACCATCATGTTCCAGACCATGGCCAACCGGCGTGATATCTTCGGGACGCACCCCCAGCGACAGACGGTCCGGCAAACCCGGCATATTGACGAATTGTGCAGGCAACGGCAGCGTCTGACCATCGGCAAACCGTAGCTGCGGCGCAGGCCCGCTGCGGTCAAGTTCAACATCGATCAGGTTCATTGGCGGAGAGCCGATGAACGTGGCCACAAAGGTATTGGCGGGGCGCTCGAACACGTCGCGAGGGGTCCCAACCTGTTCGATGACGCCATCGCGCATGATCACGATGCGGTCGGCCAGCGTCATCGCCTCGACCTGATCATGCGTTACATAAATGATTGTATTTCCGACCCGCTGGTGCAGGCGTTTGACCTCGGCCCGCATCTGGGTGCGCAGCTTGGCGTCCAGATTTGAAAGCGGCTCGTCAAACAGATAGACCTCGGGTTCGCGCACGATGGCACGGCCCATGGCGACGCGCTGACGCTGACCGCCTGACAATTGCCCGGGCTTGCGGCGCAAAAGCTCGGTCAGGCCCAGCGTTTCGGCGGCCTCGGATACCCGACGATTGATTTCCGCCCGGGGCATCCCCTGAACCTTCAGACCAAAGCCCAGATTACCCTCGACCGTCATATGCGGATACAGGGCATAATCCTGAAACACCATCGCGATGTTACGCCCGCGCGGCGGGATTTCATTCACCACCCTGTCACCGATCTGAACGGTGCCCGCACTGATCGTTTCAAGCCCCGCAATCATCCGCAGCGTAGTGGATTTGCCGCAGCCCGAAGGACCGACAAAAACCACGAATTCCTTGTCGGGAATTTCCAGGTTCATGTCATGAACGACATCAAGCTTGCCGTAGGACTTGCGAACTTCTGTCAGAACAACTTCAGCCATCTTGACCATCCATGTTCTCGTCCAGCTCCAGCCAGACGGGTTTGTGATCGGACCCGGCGGCCGCTTCGTCGATATGGGTCGCCTTCAGCCGGTGCCGCAGGTCGGGGGTGACAAAGATATGGTCGATATGGTGGTCGCTGAAGTGGCTTGTCTGACCCGAGCCTTCGGCGTAGCCCAGCCAGGTCCAGCTGTCGACAAATCGGTCAAGCGTCATGACCCGGCCGCCTTCCATGCCGATGGGGCCGGTGAATTCATCATAAACTGCGCTGCCCGGCGCATTGTTCATGTCGCCCAGCAGGATGGCCGGTTGGGGCATCGGCGGAGGGGTCTCGCCATTGGTCCAGTGATCGTCCATCCATGCCGGATCGCCATTCCACGAGCCACCCTGCAACGGAGCCTCGAGAATGCGCTGCCGCACGAACCGGGCCTGATCCAGTGCATAGTCCGGGGACCAGTAGAACAGATGTACGTTGTAAACCCGCAGTGGCCCGCCGGGAGCGTCGATCACCGCCTCAAGCAGGATCGAATGCATGCAATGCCGCGTGAACGAGCCACGGGTCGGCAGGGGCCACGACCGGGTCGACAGGATCGGATAGCGCGACAGGATCATGTCGCCATGCTGCCGCCTGCGATTGATCAGGCGACCTTCGTCATTGCGATAGCTGGCATCGACATTCATGCCCGAGGCATAAACCCAATAATAGTCGCCCAGATACTCGGCCAGCGTTTCCGCCTGATCCACATCGCCGCCGCGCTTCCAGAACCGGTCAACCTCTTGCAGGCCGATAATATCGGCGCCCTGCAGTTCATCTGCAATGCGCTTGAGGTCCAGTTTCTTGTCCCGGCCAACGCCGTATTGGATGTTATAGGTGACGATTTTCACTTGAGTCTGCCTTGTATTTTTTGAAGGGACGGCCGTTCGTGCAGGGTACAATCCAGCAGGATTTCCCGGGGCGGTCCGGTTTCCGAGCCATCCAGACGTGCCGCCATGCATTTGGCCACATGAATGGCAATCTCGCCGATAGGCTGTTCGATAGTGGCAATGCCGGGGGGATAGAGACGAAAAACCTCATGATCATCGAAACAGACCATCGACAGATCGATCCCCGGTCGCAACTGATGGGTCGAGATGAACTCGAGCGCGCCACGCCCGATCCGGTCGCTGGAATAGAAAACCGCAGTGGCAGGATCGTCGAGCGTCAGAAACGCGCGGGTTGCCTCTGCCCCGACCGCGCGCGCCCAGTTGCCAGGGTGTTCCAGCGCCGGATCCAGCGGCAGGCCGGCAGCCGTCAGCGCATCTCGATAGCCCAGATGTCGGTTGCGGGCGGTCTGCGTATCCAGATCTCCTAGGGCGATGCCGATCCGGCGGTGGCCAAGCTCGATCATGCGGGTCACCGCATCGGCGGTGGCCGCGCGGTCATTGACCAGCACCCGGTCCGCAACCAATCCGGGCACATCGTTGTTATAAAGGACCACCGGGATACCCGAGGCCGATAGCTGTTCCAGTTCATCCTTGGCCGCGCTGTTACCGGAAAAGACCAGCCCGTCAATGCGCCGATCCGCGGCGGATTGAATGGCATCCTGCATCGCCTTGTCTTCATAAGCATGGCTAAAAAACAGCATCGAATAGCCGATATCGCGAAACGCCCGGACCATCTCGGTCATGATCACCCCGTTGAAACCGTCAAAAGCGGGGGTGACAAAGCCAAGCGTCAGTGTCCGCGACGATTTCATCGCCCGCGCCACCGGGTCGGCGCGAAAACCAAGCTCGTCAATGGCTGCCTCAAGCCGCACCCGGGTCTTTTCGCGCAGATTCTGCCCGTTGAGGTAGCGCGACACTGTTCCCACCGCAACATCCGCCGCGCGGGCCACGTCGATCACGGTCGGTCGCTTGTCACTGCTCATATCCGGCCTCGTTCTTCATGGCTCAGCCCTTAGCCCCGCTCTTGTTCTTGCCATCGGCCGAGAAATACTTCTGGAACAGAAGGAATACGACCAAAGGCACAATCGAGGTGATGATGGTGGCCACCGCCCGCTGATCCAGATTTGGCTCATAGGTCCCGGCGATGGTCGACAGCAGCATCGGCAGCGTCTGTTTTTCGCGCAGGAACAGCAAGGGCAGCAGCAGCGAGTTCCACACCCACATGAATTGCAGGATCGCCACCGCGGCCATCGAGGTCAGAGAGTTCGGCAGCACGATGTAGAAATACGTCCGCAGATGGCCGCACCCGTCGACCTGCGCCGCGTCGATCAGCGAGCGGGGAAAGTTGGCCAGAAAGCTTTTGACCAGAAACACCGCCCAGGCAAAGGACAGCCCGGTAAAGGGGATCACCACTGCCCAATAGGTGTCGATCAACCCCAGTTCCCGCCACAGCTGGAACAGCGGAATGATGACGATCTGGTTCGGAACCACGAAGGCATTGACCAGGATCAACAGCAACGCGGTCCGGAACGGAAAATGCAGATATTGGAACGCATAGGCCGCAGCGGGCGCAAAGAGCACCGGGAAGATCGTGGCCAGCGCGGCAACACAGAACGAATTGTAAAGCGCAGCCCCTAACGGATAGTTTTCCCAGACCGTGACCCAGGCTTCGAGCGTAAACGTGAATGGCGTGATCACCCACCATCCCGAAGTGATCTCACCCTCGGGGCGGATAGACATCAGGATGATGCCCGCCAGAGGTGCCAGCCAGACTAGTGCGGCGCAGGCCATCGACAGGACGGCCCAGCGAGGAGGTTTCTGTATCATCGGCTCTCGGCGCTCCGGTCCAGGATCAGGGGGATGGCGCAGATAACCACCGCGACAAGCAGAACAATGGTACTGGCCGCGCCGTAACCTTGCTTGAAGAACACCACGGCCTCTTTGTACATAAAATACCCGACGGTTTCCGTGGCCCGCACCGGCCCACCGGTTGTCAGGATATGGATCATGTCAAAGGCCTTGAGCGAATTCAGCAGATTGATGAACACGGCGATCTTCAGTCCCGGCAGAGCCAGCGGTGCCAGAATATAACGCAGGATCTGAAAGTTGGTGGCCCCGTCGACATAAGCCGCTTCGATCTGACTGCGGGGGATGGCCTGAACGGCGGCAAAACAGGTCAGCAGCGGCAACCCGGCCTGCGACCAGACATAGGCAGCGGTGACACCCCATAGTGCTGTGTCGGGATTACCCAGCCATGGCGTGGCCAGATGATCCAGCCCGATGCCGCGCAAAATTCCGTTGAACAGCCCGTAATCAGGTTGCAGGATACCCAGCCAGATCAGTCCTGTCGCTGCCTCGGAAATCCCATAAGCCGCAAAGATCACCAGCCGGAACGGCGCGGTTTGCTTGGGCGCAAGCCCACATAGCAGCGCCATGGTAAACCCAAGCGCCACAGAAATGCTGGTACAGGCAAGGGTCCAGGTGAAGGTGACCTTCAGCGCGTTGTGGAAATTCGGATCGGAAAACAGATCGATATAGTTTTGAATTCCAATGGGGGTTGGCTTGCTCAGCCCGGTCCAGTCCAGAAAACTGATCCGGAAGGTTTCAATCAGCGGATAAAGAACGCCAACCACAAAAAAAGCCAGCGCAGGAGCCAACAGCACGAAGGCAACCCAGTCAATCCGGTTGAACCGGATACGCCAGGACGGTCCGGACCCCACGCGGGATCCGGACAAGGTCCGGGAGGAAACACTGGACCCCTGCGACATCGACATCAGTAGACGTCCGCCGCTTTGGCTTCCCAACGCGCTGTGATCGCGTCGATGCTGGCATCCGAAGGATCGCGCAGGAATTCCTGCAACCCGATGCGGAATTCACCCGACAATTCTGTCGGCAATAGGTCGTCAAGGACAAAGAAGACGTCCGAGCTTTGCAGCGCTTCGGCGTACTTGGCGACGATCGGATCATAGTTGGAGGGGTCAGCATTCTTGCTGGGGGTCGCCTGATTGTATTCGGCGATGATGCGCGAGCCTTCCGCCGACAGGACATAATCCAGAAACAGCATTGCGTCATCCTGGTTGTCGCCGTTCTTCATGACGACAAGATTTTTGCCATCCACACTCAGCGCATCCGAATGGGCCGGATCGATGGTCGGGAAGTTGACAAAACTATAGTCCACCCCCGGCTCCAGCCCGTATTCGTTCGAAGCGCGAGCGTTCAGCCAGGTGCCAATCAGAACATATCCGGCATCACCATCCTTCAGTGCCGCATCTGCGCCATCCGACCAGTGGGTCGACAACATGGTGTCGGCATCAGCACAGCAATTGGCCTCGAGCATGGCGCGCAAATTGCGCAGGGTCTGCTTTACCTCTTCCGACTCCCACGACACCTCATGATTGGCAAGTTTGCGGGCAAAATCTGTGCCCGCGGTCTTGAGCAGTGCATTCTCGAACCACTCAGTCTGGGCCCAGCTGCGCGCACCCATGTAGACCGGCATCTTGTCAGCTGCGCGGAAAGTTTCAAACGAGGCCAGGAACTCATCCCAATTCTGCGGCGCATCCAGTCCCAGACCTTTCAAATTGTCGACCCGGTACCACATCCCCGCGCGGTTGCCCGCGATGATGTAGGTTCCATAGGTCTCGCCGTCATAGGTGGACAGATTGCGCCAGCTGTCGCTCAGCGAGTCCGACCAGTTATACTGATCCCACGCATCATTCAGAGACACCACCAGATCGTTGTCCACCATCTCTTTTTCCAGCGATGGCCATGTGTTGATCAGAACATCGAATTTCTCACCCGACAGCAGTGCAGTGCGAATACCGGCGCGGGCATCATCACCCCCCGCCCCGGGGTTGATCTGGCGCAGGTCGATATCAATGTTTGCGGCATCAAAGCCCGCTTCCAGAGCATTGAACATCTCGGCTTCCGTGCCACCCAGCCAGTTCAGCAAGATGACCTCGCGATCAGCTGCGAAAGCACTGGTTGCGATAAGCGTCGCACTCATCGCGAGTACTGAGGTCTTGAGTTTCAAGGTCATGGTTCCCTCCAAAAATGAAACGTTTCATTTCTCTAATCGAGTCGTGCAACACAAATATGAATCTGTCAATAATTTTCTGTCTGACTTGGATTTTTTTATTTATATTACAACCTGTTACGCCAATTTTGGCCAGCGCAACCAGTTACTCCGGCCAATTGGGCTAACCGGCCAGTTTGACACTTGCAGCAGCACACGTGCATACCGTTTTGTCGCGACGCTTGGGGCGTGAATTACATCACCGCGCCGATTTGCCAGGGCACAAATTCCACGCCTCCGAACCCCAGTTCTTCGCTTTTTGTCTTTCCGCCCGATGCGACGCGGATCAGCATGTCCAACAGCTCCTCTCCCTTGACCTCGATGCTGACACCTTCAGTAATGATATCACCGCAGTTCAGATCCATGTCGTCGGCCAAGCGGGCATACATTTCCGAGTTTGTGGCGACCTTGACGCAGGGCGTCGGCTGAAAGCCCGACACCGAACCGCGCCCAGTCGTGAATACGATCAGATTTGCGCCCGAGGCCACCTGCCCGGTGACCGAACAGGGGTCAAATCCCGGGCTGTCCATAAAAACAAAGCCGGTTTTGTCGATCTGTTCAGCAAATCTGTAGACGCCCCGCAAAGGTGCTGTACCGCCTTTTGCAACTGCGCCCAGCGACTTTTCCAGAATGGTCGTTAGTCCGCCGCGCTTGTTGCCGGGGCTTGGGTTGTTGTCCATCTCACCGCCATTACGGGCGGCATACTCCTCCCACCAATGGATGCGCTCGATCAGCTTCTCGCCGATATCCACGGTTTCCGCCCGCCGGGTCAGCAGATGCTCGGCCCCATAGATCTCAGATGTTTCAGACAGGATTGTGGTGCCGCCCTGCCGCACCAAAAGGTCCGAAGCATATCCCAGCGCCGGATTGGCAGTGATCCCGGAATAGCCGTCCGAACCACCACATTGCATCCCGACGGTCAGAGCACTGACAGGCGCCGGCGCGCGACCGGCCTGATTGGCCTGTTCGGCAATCCCGCGTAACTCTTCGAGCCCACGCTCGATGGTGCGACGGGTGCCACCTTCGGTCTGGATCGTCATGTACCGCAACGCACCGTCCGCACGGATCGGTCGCCCGCCCACCAGATCAGCCACCTGCATCACCTCGCAGCCCAGTCCGATCAACAGGATGCCGCCAAAATTTGCATGTTGCGCATATCCGGCCAGGGTGCGGAACAGCGTGTCGTACCCCTCATCCTTGCCCGACATTCCGCACCCGGTCCCATGTACGATGGGCACGACCCCGTCTACATTTGGGAAAGCATCCAGCAAGCCGGATTTTTCCGCCGCCTCGGCAATGAACCGTGCAACCGAACCCGAACAATTCACAGTTGTCAGAATGCCGATGTAGTTCCGCGTACCCACTTTGCCGTCAGACCTGTGAAAGCCCAGAAAGCTGCGCTGCTCCTTCAGTTCGGGCAGGGGTGCGTTTGCGCTGGCATGGGCATAGTCCTGTTGATGGGCGCCCATACCCAAATTGTGCACATGGACATGTTCACCCGGGGAGATGTCTGATTTGGCCTGACCGATGATCTGACCATAACGGATGACGTTTTCGCCGGTTTTAATGAACGATGCAGCAATCTTGTGCCCTCGCGAAATCGACGCCGTCAGGGGAACCGGTACAAGCGAAGGCTGCTTTCCGGCCTGCAAATCGCGCAGGGCGATTACGACGTTGTCGTCAGGATTCAGCCTGACGACATCATGCGGCGCTTTGGTGCACTGGCTTGTTCCGCTGTCAGCTTGCATCATATCCCCAATCTTCTGGCCGTAACTGCTACGCCTGATATCTGCACTTGTCAACTAACATGTTAGAATGATACCAACGCACCATGACCAGACATCACGACATCGATGCCGCGCTTATGCCCGAAATCACCACGACCGAGGGCTCGCTTACTCAACGCGTTCACAACGCGATAAAACAGGCCATTCTGGCACTGGATTTTCCACCAGGGGCCAATCTGCGCAAAGCCCCTATTTGCGAACGCCTGAACGTGTCGCGCGCACCTGTGGCCGATGCAATTGCGCGTCTGGCAGCAGAGGGGCTGGTGGATGTGGTGCCACAATCAGGAACCCGCGTTTCCTATCTTTCGATGGAGGAAATCCGCGAAGGAACATTTCTGCGGGGGGCGCTGGAACTTGCCACGGTCGCCAAGGTCGCCCGCGATCTGACCGAGGATCAGCGCAAGCGATTAAGCCGCAACATGCGCCTGCAAGAGTTGTTGATCGAGGATGAAGACATTCCCGGGTTTTATCAGGCGGACGAAGAATTCCACAATTTGTTGATGGAGTTCACCGGGTATCGCCGCCTTGCCGGTGTGGCCCAAACGGTATCACTGCAAGTCAGTCGCGCCCGGATGTTGCTGCTGCCCACCCCCGGCCGCATTTCTGAAACGCTGGCAGAACACCGGGCGATATTCGACGCGATCTGCGACCGCGACGAGCAGACCGCACAAGATGCCATGCGTCATCACCTGGGCCAGTTGATGCCACGCATCGAGGTGCTGCAAAACCAGCAGCCCCACCTATTCAACCTCACAACCAGTACGACAAGCGAGGCAGAATGACCGTTTCCCAAACAGAACTGCTCAACAATCGAACGGATCGACCTGTTCCTCTGACCCGCATGGGCTTTGGCGGCGCGCCGCTTGGAAACCTGTATCGCAATGTCACGGATGAAGACGCGCAAGCCGCACTACGGGCGGCGTATGACGCGGGCATTCGGTTCTTTGACACAGCGCCTCAATACGGGCTGGGACGTTCCGAGTACCGCTTTGGCGAAGCCATCACCCGGTTTGGCCGCGATAATATTCAGCTTTCGACCAAAATCGGGCGCCTGTTGCTGGATTGCGAGCCGCATGAGGTCACGCCCGAGGCTTTCGTCAACGTCCCGCAAAAGCGCATCGTATTCGATTACACCTATGACGGGGTAATGCGGTCCTACGAGGCCAGTCGCCAGCGGATCGGCGTGGCAAATGCCGACATTCTGCTGGTGCATGACGTCTGCGTGTTCTCACAGGGCAGTCAGGAAATGTCTGACGCCAAGGTGCGCGAATTGTTCGACGAAGGGGGCTACAAAGCGCTGGTTGAATTGCGCGACGCTGGAGAAATTGCCGCTATTGGTGCGGGCGTGAACGAATGGCAGGTCTGCGAGAAACTATTGGGTCTGGGCGATTTCGACGGGTTTCTGCTGGCAGGTCGTTACACATTGCTGGAACAAGAGGCATTGGACAGCTTTCTGCCCCTTTGTGAAAAACGCGATGTGGGGATCATTCTGGGCGGGCCTTATAACTCGGGCATTCTGGCCACCGGAGCGGTGTCCGGTGCCAAATACAACTACGCCGATGCCCCTGATGAGATTTTGAACCGCGTGCGCAAAATCGAGGCTGTCTGCGCGGCGCATGACACACCTCTCATCGCTGCCGCATTGCAGTTTGTTCTGGGCCATCCTTGCGTCAAGACGGTAATTCCGGGCGCGGTCAGTGCCGCTGAGGTGCGGGCCAATGTTGCGTTGCTGGACCGCGACATTCCGTCGGGATTGTGGGCAGATCTGCGAACCGAAGGCCTGATCCGACCAGACGCGCCGCTGCCAAGCGAGGCTGCCAATGCTTCGTAACATCGACCCGATCCTGTCACCCGATCTGCTTTATGCGCTGCGCGCCATGGGACACGGCGACGAGATCGTGATTGCGGATGCAAATTTCCCCGGCTCCAGCAGCGGGCCGGAATGTATCCGGGCCGACGGATCTTCGGCCAGCGCAATATTGAGGGCCATTCTGTCCATCATGCCGTTGGACACTTTCGTGCCCGACCCGGCCTTGACCATGCAGGTGGTTGGCGATCCGGACGCCATCCCCGACGCGGTTGCGGACTTTCAGAACATTATCAACACAACAGCCGACAATCCGGCCCAAATACAGGGGCTGGAACGGTTCGCGTTCTATGATCGGGCTGCAAACGCCTTTGCCATCGTCCAGACCGGTGAGCGCAGACTGTATGGCAACATCATTCTGAAAAAAGGCGTCATCGGATGAGGATCGACGCCCATCAGCATTTCTGGAAGCTGGCACGCGGCGATTATGGCTGGTTGACGTCCGATCTGGGCGCGATTTACCAGGACTTCACCCCGGATGATCTGGCCCCCCTGCTCGCGGCCGCCGGGATTGATGGCACGGTTCTGGTGCAGGCCGCCCCGACCGTGGCCGAGACGGAATACATGCTGTCTCTGGCCGATCAGTCCGCGTTCGTCAAAGGTGTTGTTGGCTGGGTCGATTTCGAAGCTTCGGATGCGCCCGCACAGATCGCCGCACTGGCCGCGCATCCGGTTTTGGTGGGGCTGCGTCCAATGATACAGGACATTGCCGATCCGAATTGGATGCTGGGCGATGCCCTGACGCCAGCCTTTGCAGAACTGCAAAAGCGCGCTTTGATCTTCGACGCCCTGACCCTGCCCCAGCATCTTGGTCCGCTCAGGCGCCTGCTTGAGCGTCACCCCGATATGCGAGTTGTCATAGACCATGGCTCGAAGCCGATGATACGGGATGCGCTCATAACAGAATGGTCCAGAGATATGGCCGCACTGGCCAGCGAAACAAAGGCATGGTGCAAGCTCTCTGGTTTGGTCACCGAGGCGAACGCAGATTGGACGATCGAAGACCTGCGGCCCTATGTCGATCACTTGCTGAACACGTTCGGCCCATCGCGCCTGATCTGGGGCAGCGACTGGCCGGTTTGCACATTGGCCAGCACCTACGAGCGCTGGCTTGAAACCACCGACAAACTGCTTGGACAGCTGAACAGCGCGGAACGTCAGGCGATTATGGGTGGCAATGCCGCCCGCGCTTACAACCTCGGGGAATGACATGACACCTGCATTGGACCCAAACGGGCTGTGGCTCGGGCGTATTGAACGCGCCGGAATCGGCCCCTGCATTGTCACGCTACGCAACGGACGTGTCGTCGACATTACCTCAAAAACGGCGCCAACCGTTCGGGATGTTCTGGAACGCGACGATGCGGCGGATTACGTCCGTTCAGCCCAAGGCGAGGATGTTGGCCCGCTGGACGCAGACCATCGATGGCTTGCCCCCTGCGATCTGCAAGCCGTCAAGGCTTGTGGCGTAACGTTCGCCGGGTCCATGGTGGAACGCGTGATCGAGGAACAGGCAGCAGGCGACCCCGCCAAGGCTGACGCGATCCGGTCACGCATCGGCGACCGGATCGGCGACAGCCTGTCAAACATCGTACCGGGATCGGACGCCGCAGCGCAGGTCAAAGAAGCTCTGATCGGCGAAGGCCTCTGGAGCCAGTATCTTGAGGTCGGCATCGGTCCCGACGCCGAAGTGTTTTCAAAGGCGCAGGTTCTGTCCTCAGTAGGTTTTGGCGCAGAAATCGGCCTCCATCCAATCTCGACCTGGAACAATCCTGAACCCGAAATCGTGCTGGCCGTGACCTCCAATGGTGAAATCAAAGGCGCGACCCTGGGCAATGACGTCAACCTGCGTGATGTCGAAGGGCGTTCGGCCCTGTTGCTGAGCAAGGCCAAGGACAACAACGCCTCATGCGCGATCGGGCCGATGATCCGACTGTTCGACGAAAAATTCACATTGGATGATGTGCGCCGGGCAGAGTTGACGCTGACGGTAACGGGGCCGGATGGATTTGTCCTGAACGGCAACTCCTCCATGTCCCGGATCAGCCGCGATCCCGCCGATCTTGTAGGTCAAACCATTGGTCGCCATCACCAATATCCCGACGGATTGATGCTGTTTCTTGGAACGTTGTTTGCGCCTACGCAAGATCGTGATACGCCCGGCGGTGGTTTCACACATAAACTGGGTGATATCGTCACCATCGCCAATGACCAGCTTGGGGCACTTACCAACACGGTGCGCCTGTCAACCGATTGTCCGGAATGGACTTTCGGAGCGTCTCACTTGATGCGAAACCTCGCCCAACGCGACCTGATTTGAAAGAGAACTGAACATGTTGACCGGAAAACACTTGATCGCTGGCGAATGGGTTGGCTCGGACCATAGTTTCGCCTCCGAACCCGCACATGGCCCAAGTCACGACTTTTTCGTAGGGACATCGGCGCTGGTGGATGCAGCCGTTGAAGCCGCGGAAGAGGCATTCGCCACATTCGGCTGGTCGACACGCGCCAACCGCGCCGCGCTCCTGCGTAAAATAGCGGATGAGATTGATGCGCGTGGCGACGCGATTACGGAAATAGGAACGCAGGAAACCGGCCTGCCCGAGGCGCGCCTGCAGGGCGAACGTGGACGCACCGTTGGCCAGTTGCGCCTGTTCGCCGACCATATCAAGGCCGGGGATTATCTGGATCACCGCCACGACCCTGCCATGCCGGACCGCGCGCCCCTGCCCCGCCCCGACCTGCGCATGATCCAGCGCCCTCTGGGTCCGGTCGCGGTGTTCGGAGCATCGAACTTTCCGTTGGCCTTCTCGGTCGCAGGGGGTGACACCGCCGCAGCACTGGCCGCCGGTTGTCCGGTGGTCGTCAAGGGCCACTCGGCGCATCCCGGCACCGGAGAGATCGTGGCCCAGGCCATCGACGCGGCCATCAAGGCAACAGGCACGCATCCCGGTGTGTTCTCACTGGTGCAAGGCGGCAAGCGCGATGTGGGTACACGTCTGGTGCAACATCCTCTGATCCGTGCGGTGGGCTTTACCGGCAGTCTGGCTGGCGGGCGCGCGTTGTTCGACCTGTGCGCCCAGCGCGACGAACCCATCCCGTTCTTCGGTGAGCTTGGCTCGGTCAACCCGATGTTCATTCTGCCGCACGCTGCTGCGGCGCGCGGCGCCGCGATCGGCACCGGCTGGTCGGGCTCGCTGACCATGGGCGTTGGTCAGTTCTGCACCAACCCCGGCATCGCGGTGATCATCGACGGGCCGGACGCAGATGTGTTCCAAGAGGCAGCCGAAGCAGGGCTATCCGCAGTAGGCAACCAAACCATGCTGACCCCTGGGATTGCAGATGCCTATCGCGACGGCGTCGCCCGCGTCGCCGCTGGTACGGGAGTGTCTCAGATCCTGGGTACCAGCTGCGATACACGCGATGCCGCCCCTTACCTGTTCACCGTTTCGGGGGACGATTGGCTGGCTGATCACAACTTGCAGGAAGAAGTTTTCGGCCCGCTTGGCATCGTTGTCCGAGCAAGAGATATCGGACAGATGCAGCAAGTCGCCCGCGCCATCGAAGGTCAGTTGACCTGCACCCTGCATCTGGATGATAGCGACACCTTGGACGCCCGGGCCTTGCTGCCGTTGCTTGAACGTAAGGCGGGGCGTCTTCTGGCCAACAGTTTCCCCACCGGGGTCGAGGTCTGCGACAGCATGGTACATGGCGGCCCCTATCCCGCATCGACCAACTTCGGCGCGACCTCCGTAGGCACACTTTCGATCCGGCGCTTCCTGCGGCCTGTTTGTTACCAGGACATCCCGACAGACCTGCTGCCGGAGGTATTGTAAGGCCGCGCGGCGGTCTTCATTGTATCGGCCGCGCCACGGTTGAAATAACTGATTAGAGAGAGGGATGCCAAAGACATCGGTCCATGCGGTCTTGTAAGACTTGATGCAACTCGGCGTCCCTCAAATCACGCAGCAGCGGCATCCGAAGCTATCGCAGTGCTGACAGATGCACGAGTTGCCTCTCACGACAATCAGCCCCCGCGAATACATTCGGTGTTTTGCGACGAGCGCGGCGAATTTCCTGCATCTCGATATTGCACCCTTCGGATCGTCCTTACGTTCAGACAAACGAATGGACTGCTAAATTCGGATATACCTACTACGCATAGGAGCAGAGCTTGGATGTCGTCAGCTTTGCTTTCACCAGGGCCTCGGCAAACGTGACGGCGCAGGCCACCCCATCCACTACAGGCAGGCCGAATTCCTTGGACAGTTGAGACATCAGGTCGGTCATACCTGCACAACCCAAAACGATGGCCTCGGCTCTGTCCTCATCAATGGCCGCGCGAATTTCACCCCGGATAATGTCGATTGTATTGGGATCGTTCTCTTCCAGTTTTAGCACCGGTACGTCTGAGGCACGTACCCGAACACAGCGGCGATCCAACCCATAACGCAGCAGGTTGGCTTCCAATCCGGCCAATGAGCGTGACAACGTGGTGATGACGCTGAATTTGGGACTGATCATAGACGCCGCATGATATGCGGCCTCTCCCACACCGATGACGGGGGCCGAGGTGATACAGCGCACCGCGTCAACACCGGTGTCATCGAAACAGGCCACTACAATGCCATCGACATCCGGATACTGCCTGACGACGTCCAGCAGACCGGGAACGCATGTTGAAACGTCCAGATAACCCTGAATACTTGGGGGGCCGTCTTGTGAACTGGTCGCAATGATCTCGGTATCGGGGCTTGCGACAGCGCGGGCGGCGGCCGCAATCTTTCGGGTCATGGAACCGGTGGTGTTGGGATTTACGACAAGCAGTTTCATCACATCCTCACACTTCCCCGCCCAAATAGGCGGCCTTGATCCGCGGGTCGGTCAAAAGCTCTTTTGAATTGCCCGAGATCACCACGTTTCCAGTGGTCAACGCATAAGCCCGGTGCGAGATCGAGAGCGCCATGCGTGAATTCTGTTCGACCAACAGCACCGAAACACCCTCATCGCGATTGATCGCCACGATCGAGCGGGCAATGTCCTGCACCAGCTTGGGCGCGATCCCCAGCGAAGGTTCATCCAACAGCAGCAGGCGCGGCTTTGCCATCAGCGCTCGCCCGATCACCATCATCTGCTGCTCACCGCCCGACAGGGTTCCGGCCGACTGGCCATAGCGCTCTTTCAGACGTGGAAACCGTTCCAGCACCGAGTCCAGGGTGCGCTGAACATCTGCTTTGTCCGAACGGGTAAACGCCCCCATCAACAGATTGTCTTTTACCGACATATAAGGAAAGACGCGCCGCCCTTCCGGCACCATGGCGATGCCCTTGGAAACGATCTCGGCCGGGTTTGCTCCGGCAATATCCTCGCCCTCAAACGCGACTGAACCAGATTTGATTTTCGCCAGCCCCGTAATTGCCCGCAGGATCGAACTTTTACCTGCACCGTTGGCACCGATCAGGGCGACGGTTTCGCCTTGCTCAAGATCAATCGACACTCCCTTCAGGGCATAGACATGGTCGTAGTAGAGTTCGACATCCTTGAAATCCAACATCTTTGTCATGGCTCAGATCCCGATCTCGTCATCAGCGCTGCCCAGATAGGCTTCGATGACCTTTTCGTTGTTCTGGATTTCTGCAGGGGTACCTTCGGCGATCATCTCACCAAAATTCAGCACGACAATCCGGTCCGAGATGTTCATCACCGCGGGCATGTCATGTTCCACCAGCAGCACGGTAACGCCCCGATCATCGCGTACCTTGCGTACGAGGTTGACCATTTTCATGGTCTCATCGTGGTTCATCCCGGCAAAGGGTTCGTCCAGCAACAACACCTTGGGGTCAGTGGCCAAACCAATGGCAATGCCCAGCGCGCGCAGGTTGCCCTGCGGAAGGTTCGACGCCTGTTCGTTGGCGATCTCGGTCATGCCGAGGAAGTCGATCAGATCGTCGGCATATTGCCCAAAGCTCTCAACGTCTTCATGGGCCATTCTGGTGCCCCAGAAATATCCGGCCAGCGAAGCGCGGGCACGCAGATGCTGGGCAACAATAATGCTTTCGCGCACGGTCATGGATTTGAAGATCGTCGTCTCCTGAAACGTGCGGACCACACCCTTGCGGGCCACCACATGCGGTTTCAGGTTTGAAATCCTCTCTCCCTTGAACAGAACCTCTCCTGTTGTGGTTGGCAGGAAGGACGAGATCATCTTGAACAACGTGCTCTTGCCCGCCCCGTTTGGTCCAATCACCGAAAGGATCTCGTTCTCATTTACGTTGAACGAGATATCGCTATTGGCCGTCAGGCCGCCGAATTTCTTGGTGACGTGGCGGACTTCCAGAAGATGGCTCATTTGTCCGCTCCTTTCTTGCCCGGCAACCGCAGGCTGAGCAGCCCGTTGGGCAGGAACAGCATCAGGATGATCAGCAAGCTGGAATAGGCGAGCAGTTGGAAGCGGCCGAGTTCAAACAGCAGGTCCCAGCCAAAGTACAGAACCAGCGTGCCCAGCATCGGGCCGAACACATAACCCAGCCCACCCAGGAAGCAGTTCAGCATGAAATTCACGCTGTCGGCGACTTGAAAACTGGAGGGATAGACCGATTGCGCGATCGACCCGAACATCGCGCCGCCGATACCACCCAGAAAGGATGAGATCGCAAATATGACGATCCGGATGTATGAGATATTCACGCCGATTGAGCTGGCCAGTTCTTCATTCTGCTGCATCGACCGGCACAGATGACCAAGACGGGAATTCACCAGCCGATACATGGCGGCGAAGGTCAGCACCATCAGCACACAGGCCGTAAAGTAGAAGGCCAGTCTTGGGTTCTCGAGCGTGGCGAAATCCGGGATCAATGGGATGCCCAGGATCGATACCCCTCCTGGCAGCGGGATCGAGGTGATCCCCTTGGCACCATTGGTGATGGGCAAAGCAAGTGCAGTCAGGGTGACGACCTGCGTCAGCACCAGTGAGATCATCGCAAAGTAAACGCCACGCAGCCGCAGGATCGGCAGGCCGATCAGCACGGCGACTCCTGCCGCAAACAGGCCAGCCAGCGGCAGAGACAGCCAGAACGAGATACCTGCCTTCGTCACCAGAATGGCTGAAACATAGGCTCCGATCAGGGCGAATGCACCCTGGCCGATATTGATGCGCCCGATATAGAAGGTCAGCCAGACGCCCGCACTGGCGATGGACAGCAGCGCCACCGACGTCAGCGTATAGTACAGGTCAGATCTCCCGGACGCTGCGATAAAGCCGGGGACCGCGATGAAGATGGCCAGCAGGAAGACCATCAAACCGGCCCATTGGATCAATGTAAGCTTCGGCACTGTGCTAACCCCACGGTTTACCCATCAGGCCCTGTGGGCGGATGGCCAGGAAAATCATCAGTGAAACGAAGATCAGCAGATAGGTGATATCGCCATATTGCGAGAGCACTGCCAGACCGATGGCTTCCATGAAGCCCAGAATGATCCCGCCTGCAATCGCACCGGAAATCACACCCGCGCCACCGATCATAACCATCATGAAGGCTTTGATCGAAGTGGGGCCACCCATGCCAAGGTTCACGCCGGTAATCGTCACCAGCAATCCGCCAACCAGACCGGCCAGCATTGCCCCCAGCGCAAACCCGATCATGGAGTACCGCTCAACATTCACGCCCATCAGTTGCGCGGCCGTTCTGTCCTGTGCCAGCGCGCGCAGGGCGCGACCGGTTTTGGAGTACTGCATGAACAGGATGAAGCTGACGATAGACAGAATGGCCAGAACGCAGATCAGAATTCGGTCATAGGGCATGATCAGCTTGAAATCCCAGTTGAAGACGCCGTTGACGATCTTGGGAACTCCGCGCTGTTTTTCGCCAAAGACCAGCAGGATGACCGCGTCAAACAGAAAGGCCAGCCCCGCCGCCAGCAGCATTGTGCTTTCTTCGCGGGATGATCGTCGGATGACCGGCGCGAACAGAAACCGCTCGATCAACGCGCCAAGCACGGCCAGGGTGATACAGGACGCCAGCAGCGCAATGACGAATGGCCAGCCGAGTTGTCCGTAGAAGGTGTAGGTGACAAAACCGCCGAGAACATACATTTGCCCATGTGCAAAATTCAGTACGTTCATCAGGGCAAAGATCAGCGTCAGACCCAGGGCGATCATCGCATATTGCGCCCCCAGATAGATGCCATTTGCTAGTATCTGTTCCATGAGAGTCCCGCATAAGGTTCGGGTTTCCCGGGCTGATCATCAGCCCGGGAGAGTGGATTGCTCGTTAGGTTTATACCTTGCCAGGAGGGGTCGCTTCAGTCGACTTCTGCCACAAAGAGCGTTTCAAACGCCCCATCCTGATAGACATTCACCACCAGCGGGACTGCGATCTGACGCTTTTGTCCGAACGATGTTGTGCCGACATAGCGCATCTTGGCGTCCCCCTTCATGAAGGGGTTCGGCGCTTCGAACGTATCCATTGTGGTTTGGAACGCGTTCACGTCGTCAAGGCCCGCTGGGTTGGCGTTCAATGTCGCCAGAATGTATTCCAGCGCATAAACTTTGGTGTTCGACTCGTCGTTGTATTCACCGAACATGTCAGTATAGCGCTTGACGAACTCTTTCATGTCATCCGATGCGATCTCGGGTGTCGAAGCACCGCCAACGGAAATGAAGCCATTGGCCAGGTCCCCTGCCCCTTCGCGCAGAACCGTCGCATCCTGCGCGGTTTCGGTCGAGATGATGCCCTGAAAGCCAAGCTCGCGCGCGGATCGGATCAACTGAGGCGCGTTGGCCGGAGAGACCCCGGACAGAACCAGCAGATCAGGTTGCGTGCGCATGACAGGCGTCAGAACCGGGGTGAAGTCCGTAGTGTCCACCTGATAGGTTACGTTGTCCGACACGACCTCAAGCCCCAAAGATTTGGCGGCCTCAACGCCACCGTCCCGTTGGCTCAGCGGGTCGGATTCGTTTGCGGCAACAAACGCCACGGTCTTTACGCCCTTTTCATCCCGCAGATGCTTATAGATCGCGGGCCCGGACTGATAGTTGGCGACCATGCCCAAAACAGCGTTCGAAGCCGGAGCTGTATAAAGCTCTTTCGGGAAAGCATACGGGAAATACATGATCCCCTGTGCTTCGGCTACGGGGCGTACCGCGGCGGCACCATCATCCACGTTGGGCCCGACCACATAATGGATGCCTTCCTGCGCCATCTTTTCCATACCGGCGATTGCACGTTTGGGGTCTTTCTGATCGTCAAACGACACGATTTCGATGTCATAGGTCGTGTCGCCGATCTGATAGCCACCGGCTTCGTTGATCCAATCGGCGCGCGCTTCCATTGAGCGTTGGTTGGATATCCCCCAGGCCGCCGCCGGGCCCGAAGTTACACCAACAAAGCCGATCTTGAGAACCGGGTTTTCCGCCCAGGCGGCCGATCCCATCACGGACATAACCAAAGCCAGAGCAGCCGATGTCTTCATCAGATTTCTGCGTTTCATTCTTTCCTCCCTATTGAGGTTTCGACGCCTCTTGCGGGCGTTTGAACAATCAAAAAGTCACAGGTCGAATCCCGGTGATGCCAATCAGTTCTGCATTGTTAACAATCTTTGTCAACATTTATCGTTTGCGTTACTATTGATATTGTTAACATGCGGGCAATATATTGTCAGAAGAAGACCCTGCGGCTATTAACAATCTTCAACCCATTTCCACCGATGCGGAACGAGATGACGAACGCAACCGACCAGAAGCTCGACACTTTGCACACTGATCCAGACGAACAAATGATTGTGGATCGGATCTATTCCGCCGTCATGGAACAGAAGCTGGCACCCAGAACCAAGCTGAGCGAACAAACCTTATGTGAGACCTTTGGCGTAGGCCGGATGCGCGTTCGCCGGGCCTTGTTGCTGTTGAGCAGTCAGGGAATCGTGGAACTGCGCTCAAATCGCGGTGCCTTTGTCGCCTGCCCAAGTCCCAACGAGGCCCGCGAGGTTTTTGAAGCCCGCCTGATGATCGAAACCAGCATCGTGCGCGAGCTGACCCGAGAGATCAGCAGCGCGGGCGTCAATGCGTTGCGGGATCATATCAAAAAAGAAGACGAGGCTCGGGCAAGGAATGACCAGACTGAAATCATCAAACTTTCTGGCGAGTTTCATGTCGAGTTGGCCAAATGCCACAAGAATTCTGTGCTTACCCGCGTCGTTCGGGAATTGGTGACCCGGTCGTCTTTGATTGTAGCCCTATTCGGAACCAACAAAGACTCGTCCTGCCCCGATGATGAGCACGCGTCGATCATTGAGGCTATTGTAAGCGGTGACCCCCAATCCGCGGAGAACAGCATCCAGCACCACCTTCTCCATGTCAAAAACTGTCTCGATCTTGAGCAAACCCAGAAGGTCGAACCTGATCTGGCCAGGATTCTTACTGGGCGCATGTAGTTGGCTTTGAACGCGTAAACGCCCCGACAGGGCGCTTTAAACTCACATTGACCTATCAGGACCAGCGAGTGGTTCAGCCTGCCGATAACCCCAAATAGTCGCGCAGTTCTGGCGGCGGATTCTTAAACAGCTGCGATGTCTCTGAGGGTGTGTGCGCACGGCCGCTGGCGACCAGAACAGTCTTGCTGGCGATCCGCTGCGCGTCCTGCGGGTCGTGGCTGACCATCATCAAGGTCGTTCCCGTCTCCGCCAACAGATCCGCGACAAGATCAAGCATCTCGACCTTCAGGGCAGGACCCAAGGCGGCAAAGGGTTCGTCCAGCAGCAATAGCTGCCGTCGCTGTACCAGAACCCGCGCCAATGCCACGCGGCTTTGCTGCCCACCCGACAACTCGGCCGGTTTTCGCGCGCCAAATCCGGACAGCGCAACGCGCGCCAGCGCGGTTTCGACCAACGATTGCTCCTCCTCCGACAGGCGTCCGTTCGGACGCAGACCCAACGCAACATTTTGTGAGACAGTCAGATGCGGGAACAGGTTGCCGTCCTGAAACAGCATCGCCACTGGGCGCTTGCCCGGCGCAAGATCGGAGATCGGTTTACCCCGCCACAGGATTTGCCCTTGACTGAGGTCACGAAACCCGGCGATCGCCTCAAGCAGCGTCGACTTGCCCGCCCCGGACGGGCCGATGATGGCAACGCTGGCACCGGCCTCGACCTCAAAATCAGCCTGTATCGAAAAACCGCCATTGTTGATGACGCAACCGTCAAGTTTCAGCATGCGCCCGCCCTCCACGATCCAAAAGCCAGAATGCGCCCATCGACAGCACCAAAAGCAACAGTGCTGCACCCGCTGCGGCCTGCATCTGATAAGCGCCCATCAGGCGGTAAATCTGCAACGGCAAAGTTGCAATCTGCGGATCGGCAAACAGGGCGATTACGCCCAAATCTCCCATCGACAAAGCAGCTGCAAGCCCTGCGGCAAAGCCGATCTGCGGACGCATACGCGGCAGCAGAATGCGCAGGAAAAAGGTTCTTCTGTTCATGCCTAACGACAGCGCCAGCCGCCCGTGCCGCGAGACCACATCGCGCGCTGAGGGCACCAGAATGCGCAGAGCAAATGGCAAGGCCATGACGGCATTCACCAGCGCCGTCACTGGCAGCGCGAACGCCGTGGGGTTGGCCACCGGACGGATCAGGATGAACAGGCCCGTGCCGATCACCAAAGGCGAAGCGGCCAGGCCTAGAATGCCGCTGATTTCGACAATTCCGTACCGACCGGCTGCAACAGCCATGGCCATGGGCAATGCCAGCATCAGCAGGGCCATCGTGCTGGCGATGGCGACAAGGATCGAAATCAATGCCGCACGGAAAACCAAAACTGGCATCTCGAAAATGCCCGAAGCTCCGGAAATCACTACAGCTGCCAGTGGCAAAAGCAGAAAGGCCGTCGCAGCGATGATCCAGAACCCATCGAACAGGGGCGCGCCACCGTCCCAGCGGCGAATGGGTCGATCCAGCCCACTTCCGAAGCCGTCGCCGCGCGAAAACCTCAGTGCGGCAAAGGCAGCAGCGGCTGTCAGGGCCAGTTGCAGCGCAGACAACAGCGCCGCCCGGCCCAAGTCGAATTCATAGGTAAAGGACTGATAGATCGCCAGTTCGATGGTCGTGGCGCGCGGTCCCCCACCCAAGGTCAGGGCGACGGCAAAGCTGGTCAGGCAAATCGCAAAGATCACCGCCAGCACGCCAGGCAGAATCCGCTTGAGCATCGGCAATTCGATCAGGCGGAACATCGTTCTGCTGTCACAGCCCAGTTGCGCGGCCAGACGAAACCTCTCAGCAGGGATTTCCTGCCACGCCTGCAAGACCAGACGCGTGGCCAGCGGCAGGTTGAAGAACACATGCGCCAACACAACGCCATGCAACCCGTAGATCCGTATCGGCGGCAGACCAAAGAGGCCCAGGACATCCGAAATCCACCCCGCGCGGCCAAAGACCTGCAACAACCCAAAGATCGCCACGATAACCGGCAGAATAAACGGTGCACCCAACAGCGCGATCAGGGCACGCCGCCCCGGAAATCGCCGCCGGGCCAGCGCGCGTGCCACCGGTATCGCCAATGCGACACTGAACAGGGCAGACAAAACCGCCTGCACAAGTGTGAAACGCAAAGCCACCCAATCCGCCGGGCCGAACCCACCGGCCGTATCAGCCCGCAGCGCAACAGCGGCCAGAGTCCCAAGGATCAGTGCAGCGACCAGAGTCGCCGCACCGATACCTGGCCAGGGACTTACTGGCTGAGCGCGCCCAGCCATTCCGCAAGCGCCTGATCACGTGCCACCGCGGCCTCTTCCGGAGAATACAGCAGCGATTTTTCTGGTTTGATCAGCGTGTCGAACCCATCCGGCAAACCGGACGCCGGGGTCACCGCCGGATACATCCAATTGGTGGTTGGAATGATCTGCTGAAACGCATCCGAGACCATGAATCGCAGGAACTGATCCGCCAGTTCTGACTGATCTGTTCCAGCCAGTTTGGCTGCAACTTCCACCTGCATGTAGTGGCCTTCGTCAAACGCGGCAGCCGCTTTACTGGCATCTTCTTCGGCAATCAGGTGATAGGCGGGCGACGTGGTATAGCTGAGTACCATATCCGCCTCACCCTCAAGGAACAGACCATAGGCTTCGGACCAGCCCTTGGTCACGGTCACGATATTGTCGGAAAGACCGGCCCAGATTTCCGGCGCTTCATCGCCATAAGCCGCCTTGACCCATAACAACAGACCCAGACCGGGCGTGGATGAGCGTGGGTCCTGAATGATGATCTTGGAGTCGCCATCGGCCAGTTCACGGAAATTCGCAGGTGCGCCGGCATCCGCATTATGGACAAAGGCAAAATATCCCCAGTCATACGGGGCAAACACGTCATCCGACCATTCGATGGGCAGCGCGTAGTCGGCGGCAATCGGGCTTGGTGCAAACAGACCGGTTTCCTTGGCTGCGGTGATCAGGTTCGTATCCAGCCCCAGCACCACATCGGCGTCCGAGTTTTCGCCCTCAAGCCGGATACGCGACAGCAGCGCAGCGCCGTCCTCGACGCCGACAAGGTTCAGGTCGCAGTCACAGACTGCCTCGAACGCTTCTTCTACTTTGGGGCCCGGACCCCAATCCGAGACAAAGCTGTCATAGGTATAAACGGTCAGCTGAGGCTTGTCGGCCGCCACGGCCGTTGTTGCACTCAGAAATCCCGCAGCAATCAGCAGATGTTTCATGTCATCCTCCATTGCGACGAGAGGGCAAGGATGGATGAACCGTCACCTTTCCCTCCGCCGGTTCTAGCCGGTTCAGGTTCAACGGGTTCGCCGATGGCATCTCAGCGTATTGATCACGCACCCCGAGGTAAGGGCTTGACTAGGTGGGAACGGATCAAAAGACAACCGGATTCTCGGTCTTTTGTGCCAGTCTTTGCTGGTCGGAATTGGATTGTATCAGGGGGCAGCCAAAACCATCTATATATCCGCGCGTATGACACCCGTCGGATCTCGGAAGCGAAGCGCGAATCCGGCTGACGAGATTCGACCCTGAATCGACGCGACCGACTCAAGCCACCGCAACAGATCCCCTTCAGAACGGACACGGCTGTATCCACAACCCATTGGCACCTTTAGTTTCTTCAATACATATAAAAATGTATAGACATATTATCATTTAATGTAACTATAAAAGTTAGGGTTGGACGCAATAGCCGTTCTTGAATAGGTTTGCCGCGCAGTTGGCAAGCGCAAGTAAGCATAGCGACCCGGGATGGAAGCGAAATTGATTGCAGCCCGGTCTGGCCACCGAACGGAGCGAATCCGACGATGGTAAGACCCTGACCTTCAAGCTTCGTGAAGGGGTCAAGTTCAGCGACGGGGCCGATTTCGACGCCGAGGTGGCGAAATGGAATCTGGAACGTTGGATGGGCAAGGACGATTTCAGCTGGATCGGCGTCTCCGACGCGATGGAATCGATAGAGACCGAAGGCTCGCACTGGCTGATCATCAACCTGAAACGCCCGGTTCCCGTTGCCTTGCTGGAACTGACCATCGTGCGCTTCCTGTCGCCCAACGCGGCGAATGCGGATGGCAATCAGACCGCGCCCGTAGGCACCGGCCCGTGGATGGTGATCGAAAATGACAACGCAGGCACCAAGCTGGTGCCGAACCGGAATTACTGGGGCGACGCGCCTGCCTTTGAAGCCGTCGAGCTGAAAGTGGTGCCCGATGAGCTGTCGCGCTCGAACGGGTTGCGCTCGGGCGATCTGGACGTGATCGGCGGTGACTGGGTGTCGCCCCTGTCGCCGCGTCGGGCGCGGGCGATGGAAAAGGCCGGGGACGCCACCGTCGTGGCCGAGCAGGGCACGACCGGCGTGTCACTGACCTTCTCGCCGAAATCGCCCAAGCTGCAGGATGCGCGGGTGCGCAAGGCGATCTCGCATTCCATCGACCGCAACGCCATCGTGGCGGTGCTGTATGAAGGCTTCGCCGATCCAATCAACAACGTCTTCCCCGGCGTGATCCCGGAAAGCGGCTCGCAAAACGAGGTGCCGACCCGCGACATCGAAGGCGCCAAGGCGCTGCTGGCCGAGGCCGGGTGGGAACAATCCGGCGGCGGCTGGACCAAGGATGGCGAGACGCTGGAACTGGAACTGATGTTGTCCGAAGAGGCGCTGCCCGGTTCGCGCCGTCTGGCCGAAATGGTGCAGGGCATGATCTCGGAAAGCGGGATCAAGGTGACCGTGTCTTCGGTGGATAACGCCACCATCCACGAACGCCGCCCGACCTTCGAATACGACCTGACGTTCATGGCCACCTTCGGCGCGCCTTACGATCCGCATGGCACGCTGGGCAACCTGTTCCTGTCCAACGTGGACAGTGGCCCGGACGGCAAGTTCTATGCCCACCCGGATCTGGACCCGCTGGTTCTGGCCGGGCTGGAAACCAGCGGTGACGAGCGCGCGGTTGCGATGCAGGCGATCCACGACTGGCTGTATGACAACACCGCCGTGGCACCTCTGGTCGCGCCGCAGCGGCTGTGGGCGCATTCGGCGCGGGTACAGGATTTTGCGTTACCCGCCACCGATTACGATATTCCCGGTCAGGGCCTGTCGCTGAACTGATCGGTCGATAGGAGACGCACGTGATGCTGAAGCTGTTCACACGGCGCACGGCGCTGGCCATCGGGATGATCCTGGCCGCGTCGGCACTGACATTCGCCATCATTGCCGCCGCACCCGGCAATGTAGCTGCCCTGATGGCCGAGCGTGTCGCCGGCCCATCGGCTTCGGCGGAACTGGTCGCACAGATCGAGGAAGAGCTGGGTCTGAACGACCCGCTGCCCGTCCGCTATGTCCGGTGGCTGGGCGATGCCCTGACCGGCGATCTGGGCATCTCACTGCGGTCCGGCAAACCAATCGGGCGGGAGTTCGCCGAACGCCTGCCCGTGACCGCCACCCTGCTGATCTGGGGTGGCGTGATCGCCTTTTTCCTGACGCTGCTGGTCGGGCTTGCGGGCGCAATCAGCAATGGCGGCTGGGTCGATAGACTGCTTAGGGCGTTTTCGCTGCTGGCGGCCTCGACCCCTAATTTCTTTGTCGCGGCCCTGCTGGTGATCCTGTTTTCGGTCACGCTGGGCTGGCTGCCCGCCTTTGGCGGCGCAGGCGTGGCGGGTTGGATCATGCCCTGCCTGACCATCGCGCTGTTCCCCGGCGCGGTGCTCAGCCGGGTGGTGCGCGTCGGTCTTCAGGAAATCATGGCCCGCCCCTTCGCCACCACTGGTTTTGCCAAGGGCTATGGACGCTCGGGCGTGCTGCTGCGCGAAGCGCTGCCCAATATCGCGGTGCCATACCTGACCACCTTCGGCGCACAGTTCACGCTGATGATCATCGGCTCAATCGTGGTCGAGACGGTCTTTGCCCTCAAGGGCGTCGGCGCGTTCTTCATCGAGGCGATCCGGTTCCGCGATTTCGTCTCGATGCAGGCGATCCTGCTGACCTTCATCGTGTTCTTTGTGTTCGTGAACCTGTTCGTCGACCTGCTGTGCATGCTGATCGACCCCCGTATCCGGAGGCAGAAGAATGCGTAACCTGAAAAAATGGCCCTGGCTGGTGATCACACCGGTGGTCCTGTTCACCCTGATCGCCATTCTCGCCCCGTGGATCAGCCCCTATGATCCCACCACGCAGAACTATGGCGCCATCCTGCAGGGCCCAAGTGCCGCCCATTGGCTGGGCACCGACTATCTGGGCCGCGACATGCTCAGCCGTCTGATCAACGGCGCGCGGGTGTCGCTGTTTGCCATGTCGATGGTGCTGGCCTCGGCGCTGCTGATCGGCGTGGTGATCGGCCCGCAACTGATGCGGCAAGCGATGCGGTTGCAGGGGGTGAACAAGGCCAAAGGGCGCGAGATTGCTCTGGGGCTGTTGAAACGCACCGGCATCCCAGACCCCGAGGACCGCCATAACCGTTACCCGCACGAGATGTCGGGCGGCATGTTGCAGCGCGCGATGATCGCGCTGGCGCTGGCGGGCAACCCGCGCGTATTGATCGCGGATGAACCGACAACGGCGCTGGACGCCACCGTTCAGGCGCAAATCCTTGAACTGCTCAAGGACATCCAGCAACAGGAAGATATTGCGGTGGTGTTGATCACCCATGATATCGGCGTGGTCGCCTCGGTCGCTGACCGGGTGGCGGTGCTCTATGCGGGCCGGGTGGTGGAAAGCGGCACCGTCGCGCAGGTGCTGACCGCGCCGGTGCATCCTTATACGCAGGGGTTGCCGGCCTAGGTCCCCGATCTGCGCGCCGAGAGCGACGCGGTGTCCGAGGGCATCCCCGGATCACCCCCCGATCAGTCGCGGCTGCGCACCGGTTGCCCGTTCGATATGCGCTGTTCACGCACGCTGCCGATCTGTGGCGACCGCCGCCCGGCGGTGATTCCGGTGCCCGGAGACGGCACCCATGTCACGGCCTGCCATGCGGCGCAGGCGGAACTGGAAAGGGCCTGAGATGGAGACGCAAAACGCAATCGAGGTCCACGACCTGAAAGTCCATTTCCCCGGCAGCGGCCCCGACCGGATGGTGCGCGCGGTGGACGGCGTTGACCTGACCGTCGCACGCGGCGCCTTTCACGCCATCTTCGGCGAATCCAGCTGCGGCAAGACCACACTGGCGCGCACCATGGTGGGGCTGCAACCGGCCACATCCGGATCGGTACGCATTCTGGGACAGGATCTGGTCGCCGGGCTGCGCGACCGCAAGGCGCTGGCAAAACGGATGCAGTTCGTGTTCCAGAACCCGCTGGGCGCGCTCAGCCGACGACAGACCGTGTATCAGTCGTTGGAGGAGCCGCTGTCGATCCACGGTGTCGGTGGCAAGGAACGACGCGCACGCATCGCCAAGCTAATGGATCTCGTCGGGCTGCCTGAAAGCGCCGGCGAGCGCCTGCCGCGATCCCTGTCCGGCGGACAGAGGCAGCGTGTGGCCATTGCTCGTGCCCTGATGCTGGAGCCCGAGATTCTGATTTGCGACGAACCGCGTTCGGCGCTGGATGTTTCGATTCAGGCACAGATCGTAAAACTGTTCGTGACCCTGCAGCAGGAGCTTGGTCTGACTGTGGTGATGATCTCGCACGATCTGGCAGTTGTGCGCGAAATGTGGAGCGATGTGACGGTGATGTATCTGGGCCGCGTGATGGAGATGGGCGCGACCGAGACTCTGTTTGGCGACGCCCAGCACCCCTATACACAGGCGTTGCTGTCCTCGGTTCCCTCACCCGACCCGCGTGTCGAAGCGACACGGCAGCGCATCGTGCTGCAGGGCGACCCGCCAAGCCCGATGGATCCGCCACCCGGATGCCGGTTTCAGACCCGCTGCCGCCAGGCACAGGACCTGTGCCGCCAAGAGAGTCCGGTGCTGGACTATCACGCTTCGGATCACGCGGTCGCCTGCCATTATCCGGGCCCGGTCGAAACCTTGTTGCAGACATCCGGCGATTGACGGGCAAGGACGCAGTACGCGATGAAAGAACAGCCCAATGGGGGCGAGCCCCCCATTGCGCATTCTGTTGACCGCAAGAGCGATTTCATTACGATCTGCCCAAATCCACCTTATGCAGGGAGACGTGATGAGCCACTCTCTCAGGACCAAGCTGGACCGTCTCGGACCAAACGCGCTGTCGAAGCTTGAAACCGTCGGCTTTGACAGCAATCGTATGCGCCGCAGCCTGCCGCCCCTGCAAACTTTGGTCGCGTTCGAGGCGGCTGCGCGGCTTGGCAGTTTTACCCTGGCCGCCGCCGAGCTCAACCTGACCCAACCCGCCGTCAGCCAACAGGTAAAACTGCTGGAACACAGGCTTGAGGTGGCGCTTTTCCGGCGCAGCAACAATCTGATCGTTCTGACTGAAAATGGCGAGCGTTTCAGCGCGGCGGTTTCCGCGTTGCTGGATAACCTGAGCGAGAGCGTGCACGAGCTGACCCCGAATGAGGGGCGCATGACGCTGACCGTCAGCATGCTGCCCTCTTTCGCTTCGACTTGGTTTGCGTCCCGATCCGGGCGCTTTGTGGCGGCGCACCCGCAGATCGACCTGATCGCCCTGTCTACGGTGGCCAAAACCGAGTTTGGACAGGAAGGCGCCGACGTCGCCATCCGATGGGGCCCCGGTGGTGCCACGGGTCTGTATGAAGAACGGCTGATCAATGAAAACCACGTTCTGATTGCGGCGCGCGACGTGGCAGAACACATCGGAGCAGACACCGCGATCACCGACCTGAAGCGGTTTCCGATGATCCACGACACCAACCACAGCGAATGGCGCCAAGTCATTGAGATCAATGGTGGCGCGCCTGAAGATTTTGAAAAGGGGCTGTATTTCGGCGATGCCAGCGCATCCCTGAACGCCATTGCCACGGGTCAGGGGATCGGCGTCACGCGCGATGTTCTGGCCGCTGATCTGTTGGCGCGAGGCGTGGTCGTTCCTTTGCCGTTCAAACAGGTACCCGGGCCGCATTCCTACTTTTTCCTCTGCCCAGAAACCCGTCTGGACCAGCCGCGCGTGCAAGCGTTCCTGACATGGTTGCGGGCTGAGATCGGCTCTGCCTAAGAAATTCTTTTGTGCCTCCCAAGCAGACAGCATTTGTCGCGGGGTCAGGATTTGAGGACACTCGGACAAACCATGCGCAAAGGAACGGCCAGATGGAGTTTTCGCTTTTCAACCTGATGACCAAACCGGTCGACGGCTCAAGCCATGCGGACGTGTTCGGGCAAATGCGCGACATGTCGCGGATGGCCGATGATGCAGGGTTCGATATTGCGTGGTTTGCCGAACATCACCTATCGAACTACTGCATCTCGCCCTCGCCACTGATGACTGCGTCGCATATGGCGGGGGTGACCAAGCGGATCGGTCTGGGGCCGGCGGTCGTGGTCATGCCGTTCTACGAACCGCTGCGTCTGGTCGAGGACATCTGCCTGACCGATCAATTGACCGACGGGCGTCTGGTTCTGGGTCTGGGCACCGGCTATCAGCCACGCGAATTCAAGAAATTCGGGTTCGAGATCAATGACAGGCTGATGCGTGGCCTTGAGATATGGGATTGCATTGAACAGGGCGTTTATGGCGGCGTGATCAACTATCAGGGTCAGCACATCCGGATCGAGGATGCGGCACTGTCGATTGCCCCGGTGCAAGACCGTATTCGCACCTTTGCCGTGGGCAATGCCCAAGAGATGCGCCAGAAAATGATTGATTACGGGGCCGAACCACTGACCACCCCCGCCATCGGTCCCAACGCGATTATTGGCACCGCGCGCAGGCTCTATCAGGAAACGCGGGCAGAAAACGGGCTGAGTCTCGAGGGCTTTCCCTTTGCCGTTCAACGCTACATCTATGTCGCCAAAGACAAGGCGGATGCCCGCGCCGCGGCAGAACAGGTGCTGATCCATGCCCGCATGGCCAACAACATGCGACAGCCCGACCCGCAGATGGACGGGGCCGACCTGAAGATCGTACCGTTCGATCAGGAACCGGACATCGACACCGTGTTGCAGCGCGCCATTATCGGCGATGCCGAAGAGGTCACGCGCCGTATCATAGCCGAAGCGCAGGAATTTGGCATTACGCATCTAAGCGTCTTCATGCAGATCGCCTCAATCCCGTTTGCCGAGGCCAGACGCTCGCTCGAGGTGTTCTGCGAACAGGTGATGCCCGCCGTCAAAGCCGCCCTTGCCAGCGATCAAGGCGCCGGGGTGATGGCATCATGAGCGCACCGAATTACGCGCTGGATGACAAGGTCATACTGGTCACCGGGGGGGCGCAGGGGCTTGGGCTGGCCATGGCACGGGCCTGTGCCGCGCAAGGGGCAAGGCTGCGGCTGATGGATCTGAATGCCGAAAAGGTGGCAGCAGCGGCCAATGCCTTGCGCGCCGAGGGTTACGATGCCGAAGCCGCAAGTTTCAACCTGACCGATTTCGCCGCCTGCGAGGCATGGATCAGCGATGTTGCCGCTCAGGCGGGCTCGATCTGGGGGCTGATCAACAATGCGGGTTTCACCAATCATGGCCATGCATCTGAACAGACGGTGGAGGATTACAAATCCATGTATGACGTCCACGTGTTTGCCCCTTTCGTGCTGGCCCGCGCGGCCTGTCAGGTGATGCAGCAGAACCCCGGCCCACAACGCGGGCGGGTCATATCGATCGCCTCGATCGGGGCCACCAATCCTCGTCCGGGCATCGGCAACTACTGTTCCTCGAAATCGGCCGTGGCGGGGCTGACTCGGTCTCTGGCGGCGGATTTCGGCAAAGACGGGATCAATGCCAACGCCATCGCGCCCGGTTATGTGCTGACCGAGATGAACCGCAAAATTCTGAGCGATCAGGGTTTTGTGCGCCGCATCGAAAACCGAACCCCCGCCGCGCGATGGGCCGAGCCCGAAGAAATCGCCGCACCAGCCGCCTTTCTGATGTCCGAGGCCGCGTCCTATATCAACGGTCAGACCCTCGCCGTGGACGGGGGCATGAACAATTATCTGCAAGCGAACGAGGCCTGAATGACAAAACGGTTACAAGATAGGGTCGCACTGATCACCGGGGCCGGTTCGATGGGCGACGGCATGGGCAACGGCAAGGCCACCGCCCTGCGGCTGGCGCAAGAGGGGGCGTTGATCTGCGCGCTCGACATCAACCTTGAAGCCGCGCGGGACACCTGCGCGCTGATTGAACAGAACGGCGGTCGCGCCACGGCTTTGGCCGCAGATGTGACCGATGAAGACCAGATCGCAAATGCAGTGGCGGCCTGTCTGGAGGCGTTCGGGCAGATCGATATTCTGCAGAACAATGTGGGCATCCTGCGCACTGGGGGCGCAGTGGATACGACGGTTGAGGATTGGGACCTGATGGTTCAGGTCAACATGAAGGCCGTGTTCCTGCCGACCAAACACGTGCTGCCCCATTTCATCGAACGGGGCAGCGGCGTGGTGACCAATGTGTCCTCTATCGCCGGTCTGCGTTATCTGGGGGCGCCCTATATCGGCTATAACGCCACCAAGGGCTCGATCATTTCCTTCACCCGCAATCTGGCCGCCGAGGTCGCACCCCAAGGCATCCGCGCAAATTCGATTCTTCCCGGGTTTATAGACACGCCCATGTCGCGTCAGGCGATTGTCGACAACAGCGCAGCCCCGGATCAAATAGATTGGGACGCGCTGGGTCAGCAGCGCGCCGCGCGCATCCCGCTGGGACGCGTTGGCACACCGTGGGACGTGGCCAATGCGGCGCTGTTTCTGGCCAGCGACGACGCCTCGTACATCACCGGCACCGAGATCACGGTGGACGGGGGGGTTTCGTGCCGCGTCTGAGGTCCGGACGCGCGGCACGTATGCAGGCGCAACTGGTCGAACAACCCCGCCTGCCCCCGATCCTGCGGCGGCTGAGGCCACTTGAGATACTTGAACCGGACGAGATCGAACGCATCCATGATGCGTCCTGCACGATACTCGAAGACACGGGCATCGACTTTCGCGACCCTGTTGCGCTGGATCACTGGCGTGCTGCCGGGGCGCAGGTCCACGGCGAACGTGTGCGCATTGACCGGGCGCTGCTGATGGCGCTGGTGGCCAAAGCGCCCGAAACATTCCGGGTCGAGGGGCGGGGCGCGAGAACCGCCTTTACCATGGGCGGCGACACCACTGTATTTTGCCCGATGACAGGGGCGCCCTTTACCCGGGACCTCGACGGTGTTCGCCGCTCGACAACCGAGGCGGATGTGATCAGTTTCGCCCGCCTGACGCAAGCCTGCCCCAGCTTCCACATGGCAGGCGGCTTTACCTGCGAGCCGATGGACCTGCCCGTTGCCCATCGCCACCTGTCGATGATGCGCCACCATCTGGTGGAAACCGACCTGCCACTGTTCGGGATCGGCACCAGCCGGATGCGGGCCGAAGACTGCATCGCCATGGCGCGCATCGCAACCGGGGAATTGATGGACCGGGCGGTGACGATCTGGATGCACGCATCCGGAAACTCACCTTTGGTCTGGGATCAGGCGATGCTGGATGGTGCCCGGGTCTTTGCCGACGCGGGGCAAGCGGTGCTCTGCTCGCCCTTTGTGCTGGCCGCCGCCAACACTCCGGCGGATGTCGCGGCCACCATTGCGCAGGTCAACGCCGAAGCGCTGGCGGCCATCGCCTATCTGCAACTCTACCGGTCCGGAACGCCGGTGGTGTATGGGCAGTATACCGTTTCGATCTCGATGCAGTCCGGCGCGCCGATGGCGGGTACGCCCGAGGTGGCGCTGATCACACAGGCCATCGGTCAGTTGGCGCGACGCTATCGCCTGCCCTGGCGCACCTCGGCCAATCACGCGTCATCCAAGGCATTTGATGCGCAGTCTGGCTATGAAGGCGCCACCACCCTGATGACCGGCATCAACGCCGGGGCCAACCTGATGTTGCACGCCGGGGGATGGGACGAGGGCGGGCTGACCATCTGCTATGGCAAGTTCATTGCCGATGATGAACAAAACCGGCTGATGGCGCGCTATGCACAGGGGATTTCATTTGACCGGTTTGACGAGGCTCTGAAAGCCGTAACCCGGATCGGTCCCGGCGGACATTATCTGGGCGATGCCTTTACGCTGGCCCGCTTTCGCGACGCCTTTGCAATGCCGGAAGAAATGGATTTCTCCAGTTTCGAACACTGGAGCGCGGCGGGCTCCCAAGACATGGCCACCCGGTGCCGCGCCAGGGCGCAGGCGCTGCTGGACGGGTTGGAAACCCCGCCCATGCCACACGATATCCGCGCCGAACTGGATGATTATGTGACCAGACGACAATCTGAGATCGACCCGACAGAACTCTAGTCACAAAGACCCTGCCACGCCGATATCGCTTTCGTAACGTTCATATCGCAATGAGTTTCAGGTAAATCCTGAAACGCCAGTTGCGCTACCATTTGAAGGCTGACCTTCACAGGCTTCAAAAACTGGATGCGTTGTCAGATCACGCATCGGAACGAGACATAGAATACAATCTATGCCGGCCCGGACCATTTCAGGCCCGGACCGCTCGCGACGCGCCTTAAGAGGCTAAGCCGCAAGACGAGGCATCGCTGTTGTTGGTTGTATCCGTCTCCACCACGCCATCGGCCGGATTGGCATTGACGGTGATCTTGAAGGGGACTTGTTCGCCACCTTTGACGTCGTCTGGGAATACAAGCGACAAGGTGGTCTCGTCCCCGTTTGGCCCGAGTGCTGGCGTCGGCAGATCGACCACCACACCGCTCTGGAAGAAATCGACCCGTGTTGTCGAAGACCCGGCGGGCCCGGCACCGATATTGCGTACAATGATCCTCAATTTGCGCGGTTCCTCACAATACCAAGCCGGGAAAGGCGGCGGGCCGGGCGGGAAGGGCTGCACCGGGATCAAATCCGGCTTCTCTTCGGTATCCGGCGGTGGCGGTGGTGGAGGCGGCGGTGGTGGCGTCTTTTTGATCAGCCGGGGCACGACCGGCTCGACATCGATTGTTTCCACCTCGCCGTCGCCATGGGCTGCAGTATAGACCGCAACCACATCCAACGGCGTCTCGCTGTCGATGAACACGAACCCTTTCAGGAAACAGCATTCGGCCACCCGCAAGTGCCGCGCCACATCCTCGCAATCGATCTCCATCGACTCCCAAGGTCCGAGTTTGTTTTTCGATCTGGAAGAGACATTGCCCGGTTTCTCATTTGGCAAGGCAGAGGAAACCCGCTTGCGAAAACGCACCGTATCTCCGCTTCCGTTGCCGATGTTGATTGCCGTGTTATAGCGGCCCGTGGACAAGATGCGGCCCTTGGAGCAGCCGCAAACAAACTTGACTGCATAGCGATACGTCATCTCTGTTTCTGCCTCCTCGCAGCAAGTGATGTCATCTTCGGCGCGATTTACCTCCATGCGACGGAGAGCGACGTTGTTGTCACCGAGAGCCAGCCGGGCGACAGGCAGGCTGCCTGCAATTGTCTCGACATTGCTGCGGTCGTCCGGCGTATCCACGCTAGCAAGGATATGCTCGTCGCACAGGTCCTCGGGGCACCATGGGATCGGGCCGACGATCACTTCGTCGCCACAATGCACTGGCTGACCGATGGGTTCGCCGACGACCAGCGGGGCCCAGTCATCCGGCCACGTGGCGCCCTTGCCGTCAGTTGCGCGTGCCAAAGACAACGTGACTGCATCGGCTGGGTAATTGCCTCGATTGCCGATCCGGACATAGAGGTAGTTCTCGACACAGCGGCGCGGTGTCTCGTGGTCGGTGCCGCCGTCAGGGCGGTGCCGGTTCCAGATGCCAGGCGCATTATCGCCCGGCTGATGCCAGGGGTATTCACCCTGCCGGCCGTCATCGACAAAGATGTCCACATCCGGTGGTGCTCCGTTGTAAAGCGCCTGCTTTTCGAAGCCCCAACGCACCACCTTGTGCGCCCAGCCCCCGGCAGCGCCATCGAAATCGGTGGTATTGCGGTCGGATTCCTGCAGCGCGCTGGAGAACCCTTCGACCGTGTTGGGCACGATACCGGCCAGAAGCGGCACCGCTTGCAGGATCAGATAGACCGTGTAGCGGCTGGCATGCAGCCTGTCGTCCAGATCCGTGGAATCCCCTCCCAGAGACCGATAGATCCGGCCCAGCGTGGTGGCGTTGATCTCGGTCGAAAGATATCCACCCACATCCATTGAGCCACCCCAGCCCCAGCCCGAGGCCACCGACCGGTCCCACCGCCGGGTGATCAGGTTGCTGAAAGGGAAAGTGCGGAAACGGTCGGGCGCGATACCTTGCGGATCGTAGAGGATTGCCGCCAGCGCGTCGCCGAAACCGTGGCAAAACCCGAAATTGGGCGAATTGAGATGATCCCATAGCACCGCGTGGCCGAACTCATGCGCCGATACGCGTGAATCTGTGGCCATGCCCACGGTGGACCCATTGGCAGCCAGCGCATAGCGAAACCGCAATACGCCATTGCCCATGGCATTGCCGGGTGCCTGAGCATTCACCGGCCCTGCTATGGGGTTGAACCAGCGGTGATCCACATCCACCGGAAAGGTCACCCCGTCGAAATAACTGGGCAGGTCGAAACCCAGCGACTGCACGAAACGATACAGGAAATCATGATTGTAGTACGCACAGACCGCCGCGAAGTCGTCGCTGTCGGCCGGATAGTCAAAGACCGAAGCAGCACCGGCGTTTTCGGTCGGGGGCGCGATATTCGGCGTATCAAGGTCGCGCACCGCCACCAGTTCACCGCTCAACTCGATCGGCGCGCCACCGCCCGGCAGGATCAGGCGTTCCAGTTCCACCAGCTCGCGCTGTGCGTTCAAAAGCGCGACCGGTGCCGTCGGATCAAGCTGGGAATCCCCCGAAAGCGAGATCGGGTCGTCAGTGAAAACATAGCCCGATACACACCCCACCAGCGGTCGGATATAGAGAACCGCACCAGTCTCCCAGTCGACAAGCGCCCGCCAGTTCAACTCGCCATAATCGGGCAGTTTGCAGCCGAAATGCACAAGGCTTGCAAAGCGCCAGTCACCGTCCTTGACGGTCTTTGGTACACGACCGATTTCCGGCAATGGCGTCAGCTGTGCGCCTTCGATCTCGCCGGGCTCCTGATGCGGCAGCCGATGTTCGGCGTCATAGCGATAAAGGAAGTCTCGGGTATCGTTGATCTTGAACTTTGTGAACTTCGCCCCTTTGGCAGCCTCGCGCAGGACCGTGCCCGCCTGCTTTGCCCGATCAGTTGGAGGGGCAGAGATTTTGCCGGGGTCGATATCGGATACCACGCTGGAGGCCGACCCGGTGACAATGTTGTCCGGGCCCGCCATGCGCACCGTCAGGCCCCGTTCCCAGACAGGAATACCGTTGAAAGTCTGGCGGAATGTGAAGATCAGAAAGGACTGCACTGACTTGGCTTCTTCCAGCCGCAGCTTGCTGCCTTCCTCGCGATCAAACGCGCCTGCCACCTGTTCGCCCATCCGGTCAAGAAGATCAGGCGTGATCCGATAGTGGCTTGCAACATCGGCCGCGTAGGCTTGCGCCACATCCAGCGCGCTGGCCCCTTTTGTGCGGCCGGACAATGTGTCACCGCGATGTTGAAGTCCGACGATTGCGCCGTCTGGCGCGCGTTCAAATACTGTTTCCGACATGTTTGTCTCCGTTCAATAGCGCCTTGAAACGCTGGCCCAGGGGCCCCGGATGGTCCGGCCAAACGGCAAAAAAACTTGGTTCAAAATCGTATTAGGTAGCGCGATGACCGGAGAAACCCATCGGTGATCCTACCAACATGGCAATGGTAACATTAACTGACGATTCCCGCAAAACCGGCGGCGTTGGAAAATGCCACCGATAAGTTTGACAGAGCATCAAACGCCGGAAGGGAATAGGCATTCGATCAGTTCGAATTGACCGAAGCGAAGCCCGTTATGCCAACGCCATATGCAAAGACGGCCACCGCAACCAAAAAGCTGATAAGTTCCATTTTGAAGCTATACAGTATATGTAGATTGGACACGAACGCTTCAAAATATCCAATTTGACTTAGGTGTAATTTATCAAGCCACAAAAAATCGAGAGGTAAAAAAGCGAGCAGATTCAGTAATTTTTCGGGGTTCTTTGATCGTCAAAGAAAAGCCCGCCCAAAAAGGAGGAATGGATTTGAATCTGCAAGAACTTCAGGAACTGGGAAAGAGTAATCCGAAATTGTGCAAAGAAATGGAGGACATGTTGAAAGAGCTGGATCAGCTTTTCGACAATCCCGTAATTGAAGCCGCGTACAACAACGCAATTGCTCATGTCTATCCGTATATTGAGCTGGAAGGCGGAGTGGATAACCGTTGGGTAGGGCAATCCAGCGAGTATTTCAGGGAATATTTCCGAACGTGGTTTACTTATCTCCCCAAGCCAATAAGCGGTGACGGGTTAGGTCGGATAATTCCATTCAGCTATTTCTACCTGAACAACCCGACAGCCCGAGAATTTCTGAATACATTCAAGAGTCGCTGTGCTTCAACAGGCGAATATAAAACAGAAATATTCGACTGGATGGTGCGCTTTGTAAAACTGCGCGGGGAATTCATGGATTCAGTTAGATCGACAAAATACGTTGAAGAGTGGACTAAAGCACTTGGAGATGAAATGAAAGATTTCGTCGTGCCGAAAGGAGGCTTCGATTCGTTCAACGAATTTTTCACCCGCGAGCTCAAAACAGGCCCGGGTTCCGATCCACGACCGATTTCTGATCCGGGAAACGACTCTGTTCCGGTGGCTCCGGCCGATTCTGTTTTAAATTACATAATTTCCGATCTCACGCTGACTCAGGAATTGAATATCAAGTCGCGTCAGATCAACGTTACCGACCTATTTAATGGATCTTCCAAAGCAAAATGTTTTGAGGGGGGCACTGCGATCTCCTGCGTTCTGCTGCCGCAAAACTATCACCATTTCCATGCCCCGGTGACAGGTGAAATTATTGAAGCTGCCGAGATCCAAGGCAGGTATTTTGGGATCGTCGACGGGGGCGAATTCACAGATAATTTCAACTTCGGACAAGGCACAGCAGATTTCAGTGTCTTCGAAGACTTCCATCGCGCCTATTATCTGATCAGGACAAAGAAGCACGGTATAGTCGGGCTGGTACCGGTCGGCTTGAATACCATTAGCCGCATTCAGCGATCCCTTACGTGTGAGAAAGGGGTTGAGCCAGGCGACACCCCGATCCCGGTGACCAAAGGCGAAAAGCTGGGGTCATTCGCTTATGGCGGCTCCCTCTGTATTCTCTTTTTTCAGAAGGGCGTGTTCAACGCGGTGTCGGTGTTCATGGGGACCCGCCTTGGCGTCATGCAGGAACTTTCCTAGCAGGCCTACGGCAAGCATCGCCGCCACCGGTGTAAGCTGCGCAATGTAAGATGTATGGCTGGTCTCTTATCCTGCCGCCAATTCGTCCAAAAGCCTGGCGGCCTCTTTGAGGTCGGGGGTTTCAAAGCCTTCATCGAATTGCCTGAATACTTCTTCAAGCCGCCCATGGGCAATCCGACCTTTGCCCTGACGTTGCCAGAGCCGAGCCAGATTGACCGTGGCACGCAACTCCAGCGTCCTGGCTTTTTGGCTGCGCGCAACCTCGAAAGCCTCAAGGTACCAGGCCTCGGCCTCGTCCGTTTGGCCATTCATTTCCAGCAGTTCGCCTTTAAAGCGACGCACGTTTGCTTCTGCATGTCTCTCACCGTTGGCGACAGCCTCGAGCGCTTCATCAACGATCGCGATCGCTTTTTCAATCTGGCCCCCGGCCACATAAGCTTCGGCTTGAACCAACAAGTAAGACGGCTTTTGAAGACGGGCACCCGCAGCCTGCCAAATCTCGAGAGCATCCTCAATCTCGACTATGGCTTCTTCGAAGCGACCTTGCCGGTTGAGCCAGTCTCCGTGCACAATCCTTGCCGCGGCAAGCCAGAATGTCAGTTCGTGCTCGCTGGCCAACGCGATAAGCTCAGAGGCCAGCTCACCAGCTTTGCCATATTCGCGACGGAACAGTCTGAACCAGGACGCGAAACCCAAAGCAAATGCCAGATCATGGTAATTGTCGAGTGATCGCGCAAGTTCGATACATTGCTCACTGTAAGCCTCGGCCTGATCAGAATCCCCCATCAACCACAGAATCCAGGACAGCGCCGAAAGTGCGTCGACCATCGGGTTTTCTGACGGCGCAATCTGATAGGCCAAACCGGTTTCCATGTCGCTTTGCTCAACAAAGCGTCTGACCGGTTCCAGGGCATCGGCGAGGTCTCCGCTCCACAAGTTGGTAGTTCCAACGAGGTAGTTACCCGTCAGGGTCAGTTCTTCCATCTCGCTCGAATTCGAAAGCTCCACGAACTGGTTGGCCAGCGCCTTCGCTTCATCAAGCTCAATCTTGACGATGTAATAGGAAACAAGGCCCCAGAGCACCGGAAACAACAGCTCGACATTCTCGAGCGTTTGACAGATTTCGCGCGCTCGGTTGAAGGTATCTGAAACCTCTTTGGCGGCATATCCGCGACTTGCAATCAAGGGGTCCGCCAGTTCCAGCAATAGCAGAAGCTCGCTTTCATCCTGTTCAGGGGAAACAGGCATTCGCCTCAACTGTTCCAGAGCGTTTGAAAAATATGCGCTGGCTTCGACAAATGCCGAAACCCCCATCGCCCGGCCACCCGCAGCCCGCCAATAGTCACTGGCCTTGGCAAACGCGTGCGCTTCGGTGAAGTGATGTGCCAAAATCTCCGGGGCCTCGGCAGCAAGCTCCTCTTCGAGAGCCAGTCCAATTTTGGCGTGAATCTCTATACGCTGGTTGCGCAACAAAGAGGAATACGCCGCCTGCTGCACCAAAGCGTGCTTGAACTTGAATGTGCCTTTGGTCTCATCAAGCTCTTCGATCAGCCCGGATAACGTAAGTTCGTCCAGCTTCGGTGTGAGCACCTCATCCGGCATCTCGGTCAAAATCGACAGATGCCTGCGCGAGAAGGTCCGGCCAAAACATGCGGCCCGCTGAGCAAGGTTCCTGACATCGCCCAGCTGGTCCAGACGCTCCAGCAACAGGTCATGAATTGTTGTGGGGATATCGGGTACATTCCGCGTCGACCGACCGTTCTGAGAGCCGTCAGAATCTTGAGAAGCTGACAGCAACATCTGGGTAAGCTCTTCGACGAAAAGCGGAACACCGTCGGTCTTGTTCAGCACATAGTTGACCTGCTGCTGCGGCAGCGCGTTATCGTCAATCAGACCGTAGACCAATTCCCTGATCTGCGTCTGGTTCAACCGCCCCACTTTGATGCTGGTCACAGCGCGACTGTCCTGCCATACCGCCTTGAAGCCCGGTCGATGCGTAATCGCAATCAGGATCCTCACGTCTTTGAGCCAGCTCGCAATCGCGTTGAGCATCTCCAGCGACGTCGGATCAATCCAGTGCGCATCCTCAAAAATGACGGCCATTGGCCGCATGGCGGACCGAGATTGCAGGACATTGAGCGCCGCATCCATCATTTGCCTCTTGCGTTGCGCAAGGCTCAACTGAGGCTGGCTGTCTCTCTCATCAATCGGAACAGACAACATCGGCGCCATTAGTCGCGCAAACTGGCCCTCGCTATCCGCAAACCGGGAACACAGATGAGCCAGGCTGGCAAAATCCAATGCAGAGCGGTATTCGCCATCCGCATCAATCGAATGCCGGATCAGGTCGACCAGCGGATAAAGAGCTGTGTTAGTGCGAAACGGTGAACATTGCATACGAATTGGCTGATGCCCTTCGGACATCAAACGATCTTCGAACGCTTCGCAAAGGCGTGACTTACCAATCCCGGCCTCTCCGTCCAACAGCACGATCTGCCCACAGCCCTTCCGTGTGTTATCCCAACAAGAAAGCAGGACATCGAGCTCTTCCTGGCGCCCGACCAAGGGCGCACGCCGTCGCGTTTGCATCGCGCCGAAGCGGCTGGCAACGCTGCGTTCGCGTATAACGCGCCAAATCGCGACCGGTTCTTCAATTCCTTTGAGTGTACGCTCACCGAGCTGCTCGTAGACAAACAGTTCGCCCAGCAGATCACGCGTTTCTGATGCCACTATGACCTGGTTGGGCTCCGCTACCGCTTGCAACCGTGCCGCCAAATTCGGTGTCTCGCCAACGACCGCGGTTTGCTCGGCCACGCCTTCTCCGATGATGTCTCCGACGACAACCGGCCCGGTTGCCAGACCAATACGCACAGACAGATCGATATCGAAGCGGCGACGCACACTGGCATTCAACTCTCGGACTGAACGAACTACTTCCAAACCCGCGCGCACTGCGCGTTCTGCACCGTACTCATGCGCAATCGGGTATCCAAAGTAGATCAGGACGCCGTCACCCATGTAATTTGCAATGAAGCCGTCATATTTCCGAACGGCTTCGCGGCAACTTTTCTGGTAAGCGCGAATAACCTCGCGAAGGTCCTCAGGGTCCAGCCGGGTTGACAATGCAACAGACCCAACCAAATCGCAGAACATGACAGTTAACTGCCGCCGTTCAGCGGCTGATGCGTTGCGGACAACCATATCGTTAACGCCGCCAATACCGGCATTCAAATTCGCGATAGCTTTTAGAATGATCTTTCGATCACCAAGCCGCTGAATCCCGAGCTCTTTGAGGTCGTCATTGGTCAGCTCGGGCAATAATTTGATGTCGACGCCTTGTTCGCGGAAGACAGCGGCATACTCCTCTAAGCCGAGCCGTCCCAACCACGCTTCAACTTCAGGCATTATCCCCTCCGCGTTCGGATCGAATTCTCTTTGAGCGTATGTGTTTCGCTCTATCCAAGCCGCATCATTGAGAATAGTTCAGAAAGAGGTTTGTCGCAACTTTTGGTCCTACGAGTTTCGTGGGGGTCGGTTGCAGGCGCCGCCGTTGATTTCGGGAACCAGATTCCGATGCAGCAGCAGATTGTCCGGATCAGTCATGCGGGCCGCTTCCCGCATCTTGTCGACATCCGCTTTTGTCAACGTATGGAGCAGACCTTCCTTTGGCATGCTTCCATAGGGGTAAGTGCGCACATTGTATCTGCGCAGGATCGCCCAAACGTCTTCCGCCTGCTTTAGCATACTATCAGTTTCTTCACGCGGACAGCGAAGCAACATATCAATGCCCATGACCCAGGGCGCGTCATCATCCAGTTTTGCCCATATCTGGTTCTGGCTCGACATCGACGCCAGCATCGAGAAATAGGAATTACTGATGTACACGGGTCGGCTTGACCTGGCATATTCTCCAAGCTCTGCGAGCGCCGGGGCTGCATCGGCCTCTTGCAGCACGAAACCCAGAGGCAGCAGCATGTGTCTGGTGTTTGCGGTACGGTCAGCTTCAAGCATCTGAGTCTTGTCCCAACCCCCGATCGAGGCCGAAAATCCAATAGGGCTCTCAATATCCAGGGTTTCAATCTGGTAGCCCGACACATTCTGTTCGGCCATGATCTCTTGCCAGCGCTGCCGAGCATACTCCACGTCGCTGGCGGTTTTCGCTTCTATCGTGGAATGTACCTGCATCATGGGCTCGGCGGCAGACCAGTCGAAATACCCTTCCAGACATACGACTTCACGATAGTCACGCAGGCGCCGCGCGATGCTGTATGAATGCCGCGCCGGAATGCCCCCGACGATCATCTTCACACGGCGAGGCAACAGGGGCTCAACGGCTATTGTAGCATCCAGAACAAACCCAAGCATCCCCTGACAAGCGAGCGCGGTTTTGTAGAGCAGCGCATTCTCGACCGGGCTGCATCGCCAGGTTTTGCCATCCGTTCCCAGTAGGGTGAAATCGCGGACGTGGCTTACAAGAAATCCCCGCCGATAACTTCGGCCGCTCAGCCCGCCAATCGACAGCGTTCCACCGATTGTGGCGTTTCCCGCAGATGTCAGAACAGGCAGCCGGTGCCCTATGCTGGTCAGGTAATCCTGTACACCCCAAAGCTTCATGCCAGAGGCGACTTCGACGCAATTGTCGTCTATAAAACGTGGCCGCCGCCCGTCGTGCAGACGCCCCAAGTCCACGACCATGTGATCCGCCGCCAGAGATTGTCCAAGAAATGAATACGCGCCGCCGCGCGTAACAAGCTTCAGGTTGCGGGCAGATGCGTATTCCAGACAGACCCGAAACTCGTCAATGCTTGTGGGAATCGCGACCGCAGCCGGAATGCAGGTCCGGATTTTTCCATAATCGGTTGTATATGGCGCGATATCGTCGGCCGAGGTGAGGATGCAGGATGAAGCTCGGCTTCGATTAGGTCCGACCATCATACGCTACCAATGCCATACATCCGGCGACCAGAAACTGAATCTGCGCGCGCATCAGGCCACACGGGAACACTCAAGGCGCCCAACCCCAGACCCACCAATCTGAGTGCAAAGGCTTTGATGCGGGGATTCTGCGCGTCGAACACGTTGACCCTGAGACCAAAAGATTGCGCTCGCACTGGCCACCCTCCTCTCATCATGTCGCGCTGGAATTAGGTCGCTTACTGAGCTTCCCAATGCGCTGTTGATGCCACTATGACACTTCTGCACCCATCAACCAACAATCCTTGCAGGCTTGCACTGCCCGGTGTCTGAATCGGTGAACTCAGCACATTTGTTGCAAAAATCCTCTTTTCGCGGTATGTTCCCCGCATAATCTGACAAGTATTTTCCAGGGGTAACAGGCCAATGTCGGCAACAGATGCGAAACAGTTTATTGAGCGGCTGAACACGGATCATCAGCTTCGTGAAGAATTAGCAAAGGCAATCCGCGGCGGCGCGGCGGCAAAGGTTTCGGACCTCGGAAAGACGTGTGGTCTTGATTTTACCGGCCCTGAAATCGTCAAGGCATATGCCGATCTGCTTAATCAAAAAGGGCTGCCCAAGGATGATATTGACCTCGGCGATCCCGCTCAGGCCGCATATTCCGCCGAACCAGAAGCCTCGTATTCCAAACATCCAGCATACGCCGCTGGCCCCGACAGCAGCCCGCATTACGCGGCTTCGTCTGCGGCTCAATATGCAGATGAAGCATCAACTCATTACGCTGATGCTCCGGCCAAAGGCACGGCGTGAGAGCAAGTTGCCAATTGCCCCTTATCGGCAGTAGCGACGCATGGCGGTGCGTGGAAACGATATGACTTTGCCCGAAAGGTTCGATCTTTCAGAGGCGCTGTCATTACAGCTTCCCCATCTTTCCGACAGTCTTTCCACCCCGCATGCCAGATCCAACCTGCTGCGTCTCTCGAAACATCTGCCGCCTTTTCCGCGTGTGCTTCTTGAATGTCGATTGGCCGAAGCAGCACAAGTCGACCTTTCAATCGGCATCACCGACTCGGACGTCGACAAAGATCTGCTTCCAAGATACTTCACGTCCGACGGGTCCGAACGATGGGATCGTTTCTGCAGCTTCGTCGATTGGTGGTCCGAAGAAAATCTCTCTGAGTCCAACACAAAATCGGCGTGGCTTGAGTTTGACCTGGACGGCGAGACCGACGTGTTGCCGCTGCCATCCGTTTTCCTTCATCTCAAAGCTTCGCCAGTACAACCCAGCACGGCAGAAAGTACCGGAGCAGCGCGCGCGCTTGAGCGATTGAAGCCCGGCTCAGCCGAACCCTTAGACCATTGGCTTCAGACTCTTCCACCTCAGGCCAAGCCCAACTATGTCGGTGTGATGCTATCAAGGCCGCAGAGCGCCCTGAGGCTCAATGTGGTCGGGCTGAGTTCGGATAGCGCTTGGGATTGGGTTGCTCAATATGGAACCCTGCGACCCGAGTGCCGTGCTCTGTTCGAGCAGGCATACAATTTGGGTGGTAGCACAGTCCTTGCAGTCGATATCGATGATGCCGTCGGATCGAGGATCGGCCTCGAATGCCGACCCGAAAACGAGTCCGCTTCGCAAGCTATTTTTGACATACTTTCCGCAAGAAATCTCTGCACTGACAACGCCTATCAATCGTTGTGCAATTGGCCCGGCAAGCTTAGCGTTCTCGAAAATGGTGAAAACTGGCCACTTCACCTGGTGATTGAAGCAATGCTCAGAAAAAACAGCGGTATCAGCGTGCTATTGCGTCGCATCAATCACGTTAAGCTCGTCTTCGAAGAAGGAGCGCTGACGGACGCAAAAATATATCTGGCTTTCGAACACGTCGTGCATTCGGGTGAAGGCGCGGAATCCTGCGACGCCTAGACCCCGGGCTTTAGAAATAGAGGCGTCGATGGAAGAGAGTGGCGCCTCTCAATCTTCATGCTGAGCACCATGCTTATTCTGACGAAACGGTTTGTGCTTTCCTCCGCTATCGATAATAACTTAGCCCCGACAGGAATCACGGGCAATTTATCGATAAAATGACACCTACCATCAGACCTTGGACCTCAGAGGCCGCGCAATCCCTGCATGATCTGCCATTAATGGACCTGCTGTTTCGCGCTCAGGTGACGCATCGGGAGAACTTTGATCCCAACAAGATCCAGACGTCAAAGCTGCTATCCATCAAAACCGGCGGCTGCGCCGAGGATTGCGCCTATTGCTCGCAATCGGCGCGAAATGGCGCGAAACTGTCTGCATCGAAGCTGATCGAAGTTCAGCGCGTTCTGCACGAGGCGCGCAAAGCCCGAGATGGCGGCGCGACCCGTTTCTGCATGGGAGCTGCATGGCGGGAACCGAAAGATCGGGACATGGATGCGCTGGTGGCGATGGTCGAAGGTGTCCGCGATCTTGGCATGGAAACCTGCATGACCCTTGGTATGCTGGACGATAATCAGATTTTCCGACTGCGCGATGCCGGGCTGGACTATTACAATCACAACATCGACACGTCCGAGCGGTACTATTCCGAGGTCATCACCACCCGCAATTTCGCCGATAGGATCGATACCCTGGACCGCGTTCAGGAAGCGGGGATCAAGGTGTGTTCTGGCGGCATTCTTGGAATGGGCGAAGCGGTACAGGATCGGATCGATATGCTGGTTACTCTGGCCAACATGGACCCCGCACCCGAATCCGTTCCGATCAACATGCTGATACCGCAGGAAAATACACCTTTGGCGGATGCACAGCCGATCGATCCGGTCGAGTTTGTCCGGGTGATCGCCACGGCCCGGATCATGATGCCGCGTTCCTATGTACGGCTATCTGCCGGACGAAGTGACATGAGTGATGCCGTTCAGGCGATGTGTTTTCTCGCCGGGGCAAACTCGATCTTTGTCGGTGAGACCCTTCTCACGTCAGAGAACCCGGGTGAGGATGTCGACGCGGCACTGTTCGCCAAACTGGGCCTTCAGGCTGAAGTTGCCGAGGATCAGGCCCGCTGCGAAGTCGCTGAATGAAAGGGCTGGACCGCCTGGCCTCGGTGCTTGAGGCGCTGGACAAGCGCCACCGGCGGCGTGCCCTTTTGCAACCTGCAGGGTTCGACTTTGCCTCGAACGACTATCTGGGTTTGGCTGGTTCGCAGGCTCTGCAACAGGCCGGGCGTGTCGCTCTGGACAATGGAGTACCGCTGGGATCAGGCGGGTCACGCCTTTTGCGCGGGAACCACGCGGAACATGAAGCGCTGGAACAAGAGGCCGCCGAATTCTTTGGTGCTGAGGCGGCATTGTTCATGGGCGGCGGGTTTCAGGCCAATCAGGCGATATTCTCGACGCTGCCTGCTGCCGAAGATCTTGTCCTGCATGACGAATTGATCCACGCCAGCGCACATGACGGGATGCGCGCCGGTCGGGCCGAGACCCGTAAATTTGCCCACAACGATGTGAACCATGCCCGCGAGATCGTTGCGGACTGGCGGGCCGCGGGCGGAGCAGGGCAAATCTGGATCGCGGTCGAAAGCGTCTATTCGATGGAAGGTGATCTGGCACCATTGCCGGACCTGTCGGCACTGGCCATTGAATTTGACGCAGTGCTCGTGGTGGATGAAGCCCACGCGACCGGTGTATTCGGATCGCAAGGGCGCGGATTGGCCCATGATCTGCAGGCAGAGGTGCTGACGCTGCACACCTGCGGCAAGGGGCTTGGCGTGTCCGGCGGCTTGATATGTGGACCGAAGGTGATGATCGACACTTTGGTCAATCGCGCACGTCCCTTTATATTCGCGACCGCCCCTTCTCCGTTTACCGCCGCTCTGGTGCATGCTGCGCTGCAGGTTCTGCAAAAAGACGGCAATCTGGTCGCCTCCGCCGAAGCTCGTATCCGTCACGCGTATGACGCCGCGCAGCGCATCGGGTTGCCGAAATCTGTGCTCAACAGTCAGATCATACCAGTGCTGCTGGGCGATGAGGTCCGGGCCATGGCCATGGCAAACACGTTGCAGGAACAGGGTTTCGATGTGCGGGGCATCCGTCCCCCGACGGTTCCGCACGGTACGTCGCGGCTGCGCATCTCGATCACGGGAAATGTCAGCCATGCGAATATCAACGCTTTGTTTGATGCAATCGCGCAATATCAAAGGATCGCAGCATGAGCGCTTTGGTCGTGACGGGCACAGATACCGGTGTTGGCAAGACCGTCTTTTCCGCAGGTTTGACCCGGGCGCTTGGGGCCCGTTATTGGAAGCCTGTGCAATCCGGGCTCGAGGATGTTTCGGATACGGAAATCGTCAGGTCCTTGTCCGGCGCAGACGCTCTGCCCGAGGTTTATCGGCTTGAGAAACCGGCCTCACCGCATTTGTCGGCCGAACATGCAGGTGTTGAAATCCGGCTGGATCAACTGGCGCTGCCTGACATTGATGGCCCGCTGATTGTTGAAGGGGCTGGCGGGGTTATGGTGCCGCTGAATCGCAAGCGCCTGTTTCTTGACCTCTTCGTTCAATGGAACGCGCCCGTCATTCTGGTGGCGCGCACCGCACTCGGGACGATCAATCATACACTCCTGTCGTTGCAGGCCCTTCGGAATGCCGGGTGTCAGGTCATCGGTGTTGCCTTCATTGGCGAAGCGGAACCGGGTGTGGAGCAAACAATCGAAGAAATGGGTCAGGTTCAGCATCTGGGCCGGGTGCCTCATCTCGATAACCTGTCTCAGGCGACCCTGTCCGAAGCGTTCACAGCAATCGACATCGATACGATCCGGAGGTTTCTGTGACGCCTCTGGAATTTGATGCACGACATCTGTGGCACCCGTATACCAATGTGCTGGATCCGGGACCGATGCATCTGATCACCCAGTCCGAAGGGGTGTGGCTGACCCGCGACGACGGGGTCAGGATGATCGATGCCATGTCATCTTGGTGGTGTGCCTCCCATGGTCATCGTCATTCAGCCATCATCGGCGCCATGCAGACCCAGCTTTCGCAAATGCCCCACGTTATGTTCGGCGGGCTGACACATGACCCTGCGATTGAACTGGGTCGCAGGCTTGTCAATGTACTGCCTGACGGGCTTGACCGGATATTCTATTGCGACAGTGGCTCGGTTTCGGTCGAGGTGGCGCTGAAAATGGCCGTGCAATACCAGATGGCCATGGGTCGTTCAGACAGGACCGAGTTCGCCACCGTTCGCGGCGGCTATCACGGTGACACATGGAAAGCGATGAGCGTGTGCGATCCCGTAACCGGTATGCACGGGTTTTTCGGCCGGGCACTGTCGATACAGCATTTCCTGCCACGCCCATCGATTGCGTTTGATCAAGAGTGGACGGATGACCCCGGCCTGAACGGGCTTGGCGCGCTCGAAACATTGTTGGAAGCCAAGGGCGATCGGATTGCGGCCCTGATCCTTGAACCCGTGGTTCAAGGGGCGGGAGGTATGTATTTCTATCACCCCGCCTGGCTGTCCGGCGCGCGCGCGCTGTGTGATGCACATGGGGTTTTGCTGATCCTTGATGAGATTGCCACCGGCTTTGGACGGACCGGGGAGCTGTTCGCAATGCACCACGCTGGTGTCGTGCCGGACATCATCTGCATAGGCAAAGCGCTGACGGGTGGTCATATCTCGCTGGCTGCTACCGTTGCCTCGGAACCCGTGGCGTCTGGCATTGGCAACAGCGAAGCTGGCGTCATGATGCACGGGCCGACCTACATGGCCAATCCACTGGCCTGTGCTGCTGCCATCGCGAGCCTCGAACAGCTTGTGCAGCGCGACTGGCGCGCCGAGGTCAATGGAATTGCCCGCCAGATGGAACAGGAGCTGGCACCGGCACGAAAACTTCCCGGCGTTGCGGATGTCCGGGTCTTGGGGGCAATTGGCGTGATTGAAATGAAACATCGCGTCGACCCTGCGATTGCGCATCGACAAGCGCTGGAAACCGGTGTTTGGCTGCGCCCCTTCGCCCACAACATCTATTGTATGCCGCCCTATATCATCTCACCAGATGAGCTCAGCCGCGTAACGGCAGCAATGGTTTCGCTGGCCGGGGACATGTGATGAGGCGTCAGTGGCTATCTCACGCAGACTCCGCGTCACTCACCCTTGTCTTCGGTGGCTGGGCGGTGGGAGCAGCGGCTTTTGCCGGGCTTTCGGGTGATGGTGCCGTCCTGTTGGTCGAAGACTACACCCGGCTGGATGATCCCCTTCCTGAATTGGCGCAATATGACCGGGTCGATCTGGTCGCCTTTTCCTTCGGTGTGGCCTCTGCTGTGCATTGGATGGCGACGACCGGATCTGTGCCCGCGCGAAGCATTGCCATAAGCGGCACTTTGCTGCCAGCGGATGCAGATAAAGGGATCGCGCCGGATCTGATCCGGGCCACCGCAGACAATCTGACCGGGGAAAGCTTTGCCAAGTTCTGTCGGCGCGCGGGTCTGAAAGCGCCCACACCTGCGATTGATATTCCAGCCGCCCGAGCCGAACTGCACGCGATAATCGAGCGCGGGCCAGCACCGGATACCCGGTTTGATCGTATCTGGATACCAAAGCGCGACCGGGTCATTCCGACCCAGGCGCAAGAGCTGGCATGGGCAGCGCAATCTGAGGCGGTTCGTTACGCGCCGGGCCTGCATATCCCGTTCAACCCGGGTCAGACTTGGGCGGAGTGGATGCAATGACACCTCAATGCATCGCGCGCGTTCAGCGCAGTTTCAGCCGCAGCTTCGCAAGCTATCACGACGCAGCCAGCCAGCAGGCGCAAATCGCCGGACAACTGGTTCAGGATCTGTGCGACAGCGGTGCACCTCGGCACTTTACTTCCGCGTTGGAGCTGGGATGCGGCACTGGCCATCTGACGCAGCGGTTGTGCGCTGAATTCAACTTCGGGTCGCTAACGCTCAATGACCTGTCACCTGAAGCCCGACACACAGCGGAAGCTGCAGAGGCCACGTTTCTATGCGGGGATGCCGAGAGCATTAAGTGGCCGAACCAGCCCGGGCTGATTGCGTCCTCATCGATGATCCAATGGCTGCCCGATCCTGCCAGTTTCCTGCGCAAGGCGGCAATGGCACTTGCTCCGAACGGATGGCTGGCAGTGTCCGGCTTTGGCCCCCGCCAGTACCGCGAACTGGTGCAGCTTGGGTCGTCTGCCAAGGCGCCGGGACTGTGCTCGGCACACGAACTGGCCTCTGCCGTGGAGCATGAGCTGGAAATAATGACAAAAGGTGAAACCGTGCGACAAGCCCGGTTTTCATCCGCCCGTGACGTTCTGGAGCATCTGCGCCGAACGGGTGTGAATGGACGCGCGCAGAGAAGCTGGACCAAATCTCGCCTGGTGCAATTCACGAACGATTATTCACGGCATTTTGGGGATCAGTTTGGTCTGCCGTTAACCTATCACGCAATCTGGATCATCGCCCGAAAGAGCGCCTGATCCTCAAGACAAACGCGTCAGATGACGCTGCAAGATTGCCCGCGAGCGGTCCGCGTCCCGCTCCTTGATCGCCACCAAAATAGCCGCGTGATCCGGATCGTCACGCCGCCGCCATTTGGCAGTGCGATGCATGTTGAAATGCCACGAGTACAGCAACTGCAGGTTACCAATTTCAGCAATCAGCCGTGGCATCCTGCAACCCGATATGATCGCCATGTGAAAGCACCTGTTGGCTTCCTCCCACTCATGAGATGTATCGGCAGCGTTACACCTTTCGTGAAGCCTTTCTACCTCAGTGATCTGCATTGGCGTCAAATTGGGAACCGATTTGTTCAGAGCGACCGGTTCGAGCGCGCATCGCATAGTGCGCAGCTCTTCGACCATATCATAATCCATTGGGGCCACGCACATGCCGCGGCGCGGCAGACTGATTGCCAACCCCTTTGCCGCAAGGTTGAGCAATGCCTCGCGCACAGTCACCTGGCTTACTCCGAACGTGCGGGCAATCAAGTCCTGGCGCAGTTTTTCACCGGGCCGAAAGTCGCCCCGGACAATTCGAGAGGACAGTTTTTCCGCTAAATCATGCGACTTCTTGATCTGTTGTTGCGCCACCTGTCTCACCTCAACTTTGCGACCGGCAGGTCGCAGGAAACGCATACATTTACATGTCTTGTAGAACAACAGGTTAACTTTAACCGGATATGAAGGTAGAGTACTCATGCTGGCCTCAACGTCCCACGGTAGATTTGCAGCCGTTGGAAGCGATCTTACGAAAAAGACATCTTTGCCGACATGCTCATTGATTTATGTCCAGCCCACGCGCGATTCACGACAGCCCGTCACCATCTCTAGTGGATTGAGACACCACCATTTCGTTGGACAAAGCAACTAGGCTGATTTAGCGGTCAGCCTGGGATAAAACCGGAGTTAGAGATGAGCTTCACAATCGTCGAAGACGCCAATACGATTTTGCTGCCGGCCTTTGCATCAACTGAACTGAGTGATGCGACCCGGAAATTTCTGGATCAGGGCGGTGTGTCAATCCTGCTGGGTGAAACACGCGAGGAATATGTCGCGCGACGTGTCAGCGATGAACGGTGCGCGACGGAAACTCCGGACACCTTTTTGCGGGTAACGTCCGAGGCAAAATCGCGCGCGGGCTCTCTGCTTGTCTGCGTCGATCAGGAAATCGGTGGCACATGCCGCCTGCACGATCTGGTTCGACAGTTTCCGGCTGTTGCTGATATCCCGCAGACACCCGATGAAGAGATCGAGGAAATCGCCTATCAAGTGGCGCAGGCTGCTGTTTCCATGGGCGTCAATTGCTTTCTCGCCCCGGTTCTGGACCTGCTGACCGGCACCAATCCATGGCTGGCAGGTCGGACCTTTTCGACGGATCCCAAGGTGGTTGGTCGGGTATCCGCCGCCTATGTTCGCGGTGTTCAGCGCGGCGGCGTAGCGGCCACCGCCAAGCACTTCCCCGGATTCCACAATATCGAACTGGACCCGGCCATTGAGGAAGACGCGATCAACCGTGAACCAGCGGACAGTTTCGAGGCCGGCTTCGGACCGTTCCGCGATGTCATCGCCGCCGATGTCGGGATGATCATGGTAGGACCTGCGATCACCTCGGCCTTTGACCCCAAGGTTGCCGCGCTGCGTTCAAGGCCGGTTGTCGACATGCTGAAAACCAGGTTTGGATATAACGGCATCATCATGGCCGATGATCTGGACAGCAAGGCGACCATGCGCGACGACAGCGTCCCACAGGTGGCGATCGATGCCGTCAATGCGGGCTGTGATTTCCTGCTGCTTGCCGATGTCGGGGATCAATTGCAAACCGTCACGACCACGCTGGTGGATGCGGCGAACCGGGGAGTTATCTCACGCGAAGCGCTGGCCCAGTCTGCGGCCAAAGTCCGGGCCCTGGCCGTGGAATATGACACAGGCCTCTGAACCGACGCCGGGGATTTGCCAAAAACCAGCAAACGGATTTCGCACGCGCATAGTAGAGACGGACGATACCCCATAGCGCATGCTATCTCACTTTCAGGGCAATGCCTTGTCGAGCCGTGGATAACAGATCTAACAACCTGCGCGAAAGACTCATTTGCGGCTTAAAATCACTCGGATCTGCGTCAGCGATTTTGAACGGTATTGAAGTCACCACTATGATCCGCAAGAAGCAATTCGTCGGCACGATGACTTCCGGATCTCGACTTATTGCCGACCTCGCAGGATAGGTGCGTCTATGCACGGGCTTTTTCTGGCTCGAAAAAGTTGCGACACATCATCGGCATGACCTTGGTCTGCAAGAAGAGCCTATGAAATGGTTGTTAATAGGTAACTTCGTATGGCGGTTCTTCAATTTTGGTTCGCGGACTAGACGATGCCAGCATAGCCGGCACCGTGAAGAGTCGATAAGTTCAGCCGCTGACGGCTTTCTGATATCCGGTCAGCAGTTGTGCAGCGTCTTCGTTGATGTCGGGATGCACAAAGACCCCGTTTTCCACGATCAGTTCATCATCCAGCCAAATGCTGACCTTGGTCGAGATGCCGTCGAAATGCGAGCTTGCGGGCTGACCATCTGGCGGCATGTCCAGAACCGAAGTGTGGCCAAAGCCGAAATCGACCCCGCCCCAGATACGCTCGTCCTCGACAATCACCCAGCTGAGCTTCTGCGCGCCGGGGCACAGGCCGATCAGCATGTGGCTGATCTTGCGCATGTTTTCCTCGTCAAAGCCTTCGACAAAATCGCGTAGAGGATCAACCTTATCGCCCAGATAGTCGACGATCTCACCATCCTTCATCACCAGTTCAGCATGTCCGCCCTGCGACAAGTCAGTGTGTTCGACCATGTCGAACACGATGCGGCCATTCATGGTGCCGGTTTTCGGCACGATGTTCACATAACCCGGCGCCGTACCGAAGGTCTTGGTCGAAAAATCGCCACAGTCATTGTCGATCACGTGGCGCGGGTCGGTTTCATAGGTCAGATCGGTGCCACTGGCGCATTTGAAACGCACTACTTTGGCGGCTTCGATCTTAGCCACGATGCCGTCGATCATGCGCTTCATGCAAGCAATGCCAAACTGATCGCGATGTCCCTCTCGGATAGCGCGGGGCCAAGAGCAGACCGACCTCATTGCCGCGGCTGAAGGGCTTCCGTTTTCCTCGCGCAATCACCAACCCCATGGATATCTGGCACAGGTCATCGACACGGATGCAGTTCTCGACCTTCAGCCCGGCGGCGTTTGACCTCAGCCAGCTTCGCGTAACCCCGCTGTTGCCTTTTGCATCGCCAGAATCAGCGCATCGCGCTTGGCGGACAATTCTGCCGGGGTCTGGCCCTGCGCGGCCTCACCAACCCCCTGAATCATCTGTTGCGCGACTTCTTCATCCAGATGAATTTGCCCAAGATCATCCCACCAGCCATTGAACGTATCAGTGAAGTGATCGCAGAATGCTTGAAGGCCACCCTCACCCGCACCAAGGTTGAACAACATGGTGGGGCCCATGGCGGCCCACCGCAGACCGGGACCAGCCCAGACCGCTTTGTCCACGTCCTCGACCGATGCGACGCCTTCCACCACAAGACTGATCGCTTCGCGCCAGATTGCGGCTTGCAGGCGGTTGGCCACGTGGCCGGGTTTTTCCTTGTTGACCCGGATCGTGACCTTGCCGACCGCCTCATAGAACCGCTCGGCGCCTTCAACGGCGCCGGCGTCGGTCTTGTCATTGCCCATCACCTCGACCAGCGGGATCAGGTGCGGCGGGTTGAACGGGTGGCCCAGCACAAAGCGATTGGGATTTTTCCAGCCGCGCTGCATCTGCCCCAGCGTCAGACCCGAGGCCGAGCTTGCAACGATCGCATCCGGCTTCAGCACCGGTGCAATCTCGGCAAAGGTGGCATGTTTTATCGCCACCCGTTCGGGCACGTTTTCCTGCACGAAATCAGCACCGTCCACGGCCTCGGCCGCACTGCTGTGGAAACTGATCGCGTCCGGCGTGCCGTTTTCTGTCAGGCCAAGCTCGGACAGGGTCGGCCAGGCCAATTCCACGTAGTCCCGCACTGCTTTTTCCGCAGTCGGGGCAGGATCGAATACGGCCACCGACCGGCCAGAGGCGAGAAACAGCGCCGTCCAGCTGGCCCCGATCACGCCGCTGCCCAGACAGGCGGTATGTGCAAATTCAGTCATCAGAACAATCCCGGATTGAGGGGGGATGCGGCGGTCATGCCGCCATCCACGGTGAAACATTCGCCGCTGACATAGGCCGCTTTGTCCGAGGCCAGCCAGGACACCATGTTGGCGATATCCTGCGGCTCGCCAAACCGGCCAACGGGGTGGCGGGCCAGTGCATCGGCCATGGCGCGCTCGGGATCATTTGCCAGCGCAAACCCGTCTTCGGCCATTTCCGTCATGATCCAGCCGGGGCGGATCGCATTGCAGCGCACCTTGGGGCCGTGATCCACCGCAATGGAGCGCGTCAGCCCATGCACCCAGGCCTTGGACGCATTATAAAGCGCCATCGACGGGTCCGAGACCATGCCCGAGATCGAGCCGATATTGATGATGTTACCTCCGGTTTCGGTCATCTGAGGCAGCACGGCCCGGCACATGTTGAACACGCCCCGGCAGTTGACATTCATGACCAGATCCCAATCGTCGTCATTACTGTCGGCGATGGTCTTCTCCACCTGAACACCCGCATTGTTGACCACAAGACTTACCGGGCCAAACGCGGCGTTCGTCTCGGCAAGGACGCAATCCACATCATGCGCTTCGGCAACATTTGCGGTAATCCAGAGGATTTGATCGTCCAGATCGTCGGGACGCAAGCCCCGGCCACAGGTTGCAACCGCATAGCCCTCAGACGCAAGCTGATCGACGATGGCGCGGCCGATCCCCCGGCTGCCGCCGGTGACAATGGCTGTTTTTCTGTCCACGTTACTCTCCATGGGCGATCATCACGTGTCTGACGGCGGTATAGGCATCCAGTGCAAAGACGCTCATGTCGCAGCCTGTTCCGGAAGATTTCATCGCCGCCCAGGGCATTTCCGGGGTCGCGATGCCATGGGTGTTTACCCAGGTGAACCCATAGCGCAGTTTCGAAGACACCCGCATCGCGCGGCCCGTGTTGTTGGTCCAGACCGACGAGGCCAGACCAAACGGCCCGGTATTGGCCACGCTCAAAGCCTCGGCTTCGTCGCTGAAACGCGAAATCGTAACGACGGGACCGAAGACTTCGTTGCAGAACACCTCGGCATCATGGGGCACATTGGCCAGAATCGTGGGCTCATAGAAGAAGCCCGGACCGTCGATCATGTTGCCGCCGGTCACGACCTCGCATGTCGCACGCGCGCGGTCGACGAACCCGGCCACGGTGTTGCGCTGACCCGCCGAGATGATTGGGCCCATTTCGGTGCCCTCGGCCTTTTGCGCGCCAACCTTGATCTGGCCAACCTGATCAACCACAGCGGCGACGACCTTGTCATAGACCTCATCCGCAACCAGCAGGCGGCAGGGCTGCGCGCAATCCTGACCGGCATTGAAAAAGCTGCCATAGCGCACGGTTTCGGCCACCGCGTCGATATCGGCATCCTCGAACACGATCACCGGCGCCTTGCCGCCCAGTTCCAGATGCACATGGCGGATCTGACGCGAGGCGGCCTTCATCGCCTCGGCCCCGGTGGCGTTGGACCCGGTGATCGAGATCGCCTCGGTGCGCGGATCGTTGATCATTTGGTTGCCGATCTCGCGGCCCGATCCGTGCAGAACGTTGACCACACCCCTGGGTGCCACACCGGCAATCAGCTCTGCCGCTTTCAGGGTCGACAGCGGCGTCAGCTGCGAGGGTTTCAGCGTCACCGGGCAGCCCGCCGCCAGCGGTGCGGCCAGTTTCCACGCCGCCATCATCAGCGGATAGTTCCACGGTGCAATCGCGGCCACCGGGCCAACCGGGTCCTTCCGGATCATGCTGGTATGACCGGCGACATATTCGCCTGCGGTCACACCCGTCATGGTGCGCGCCGCACCGGCAAAGAAGCGGAACGTATCCAGCGTCAGCGGGGTTTCATCGTTCAGAGCGGATGGCCAGGGCTTGCCCGCATCCAGGCTTTCCAGCTCGGCCAGTTCCTCGATGTTCTTTTCCAGAACGTTGGCGATATTGGTCAGAAACTCGGACCGGTCCGCCGGGCTGGTCTGGCCAAATGATTCGAACGCCTCATGCGCCGCAGCGGCAGCCGCATCCGCCTGTTCGGACGTTGCGGCGTTGATGGCGCAGATCTCTTCGCCGGTGGCGGGGTTCAGAACCGCGATGGCGTCTCCCTGCCCTTCGACAAGTTCGCCGTTGATCAACAGTTTCGTTTGCATGGTATCCTCCCTCAGAACGCGACCTGGTCGCCGCCCTTCAGGCCAAGGCGTTCGCGTGCCTCGGCCGGGGTTGCGACCGTGAGGCCCAGATTTTCAACGATATTGCGGATTTTCCTGACCTGCTGGGCGCTGGACACGGCCTTTTCGCCCGGCCCGATATACAGGCTGTCCTCCAGCCCCACACGCACATTGCCGCCCAACAGCGCGCTTTGGGTGGTAAAGGGCATCTGATGGCGTCCGGCGGCCAGCACCGACCATTCATAGTCATCGCCAAACAGCTTGTTGGCGATGGTATGCATATGCATCAGGTTGTCCAGATCGGCGCCGACACCGCCCAGAATGCCGAACACCATCTGCACAAAGATCGGATCCTTGATCCAGCCCTGATCGATGATCCAGGCCAGGTTGTACAGATGCCCCAGATCATAGCATTCGAATTCGAACCGTGTGCCATGGCCCTCGCCCAGTTCTTTCAGGCAGTATTCGATATCTGCAAACGTGTTGCGGAAGATGAAATCGCGGGTCATGTCCAGAAATTCCGGCTCCCACGCGTGTTTCCAGTTCGAATACTTGTCCTTCATCGGAAAGATGCCGAAATTCATCGAGCCGATGTTCATGCTCGCCATCTCGGGCGAGGCTTTCACGGCGGCGCGCAGGCGTTCTTCGCGCGTCATGCCCAGACCGCCGCCAGTCGAGACGTTCATCACCGCATCAGTCGATTGCTTAATGCGGGGCAGAAACTCCATGAACAGGTCCGGGTTCGGGTCGGGCTTGCCGGTTTCCGGGTCGCGGGCGTGCAGATGGATGATCGAGGCACCGGCATCGGCCGCCTCGATACTGGCGGTGGCGATTTCGGTCGGGGTAATCGGCAGATGTTCCGACATGGTGGGCGTATGAATGCCACCGGTCGGCGCGCAGGTGATGATAACGGATTTTTGCTTAGCCATGGAACCGCCTCCTTAAAGCTTCATCTGCTGGACTTGTGCCGACAGCCCACCATCCAGCACCCAGAGCTGACCGCTGGCATAGCGCGCCTCGTCCGAGGCCAGCCAGTTCACCAGATTGGCAATGTCGTCAGGCGTGCCATAGGTGCGCATCGGGTGCACATCGCGCACCGCCTGCTGCAGCTGGTCGATGCTCTTGCCGCCAGCGCCGGAACCGTCTCCGGTGAAGAAGCTTTGCAGCATCGGCGTGTCGATATAGCCGGGGCAGATGGCGTTGACGCGGATGCCCTCGGGGCCGTGGTCGCAGGCCATGGCACGGGTCAGCGCATGCACTGCGCCCTTGGTGGCGCAATAGGCCGCAAGACCCGGATCGGCGATGAAGCCGTCATAGCTGCCAAAGTTGATGATTGACGCGCTGGTGCCGGATTTCGCGGCTTCCCGCATCAGCGGCAGCGCGTATTTCGAGGTCAGGAACGTGCCGGTGCAGTTAACCGCAAAGGATTTGTTCCATTCGTCCAGCGTGGTGTCCTCGATGGTCTTTTCGATCTCGATCCCGGCCGCGTTGACCAGAATGTCCAGCTTGCCGCAATCTGCCTGCACCTGCGCCATGGCCGCCTGTACCGCCGCCTCGTCCGCGACGTTCATCTGCACGAACCGGCTGCCGTCATCATCATGTTCGGCCAGCGATCCCTGTTCGGTCAGATCGGCGGCATAAACCGTGGCCCCTTCGCGCAAAAAGCGGGAGACGATCGCGCGTCCGATGCCGCCGCGTCCGCCGGTGACCAGCGCGATTTTTCCCTGTAGTTTCATTATTCTTGTCCTTCTTTGAGAGGCGGAAAACGATAGCGGTTTGCGGCAATCGTCCAATCCATGTGGTTTCGTACATATTGCTGGCTGGCGTCCGAGGGCGGGTTGTAATCCCACGCCTCACCGGCACCGGCCTCCATCGCCGCGTGCAGGGCGCGGCGGGATTTCTGGGTTGCGATGATCTGCGTGCGCAGCGCCTCACCATCCCAGCGGTCGGCCACCATCGCGGCAAAATCCGCGGCCTTTTCGGCATAGGCCGGGTCACTGGCCAGATTGGTGGTCTCCAACGGGTCGGCCACCACGTCATACAGCTGCGCAGGATCCGCATCGCAATGGATGTATTTGAGCGGCCCGCGCCGGATCATGATCACCGGATAGGGCGTCATCTCGGCGCAATATTCGCCGATGGCCTCGTCCACCGGATCATTCTCACCCCGCGCCAGCGGCATCAGGGAACGCCCGTCCACGGGTTCGCCCAGCGCGACCTCACCGCCCCCGGCAATCTCGATAAAGGTGGGCAACAGATCGACAAGCGAGCAGGCGTTGGCAACGCTGCCCTGCGCGACACCCGGACCCGCCATGATCAACGGGACGCGGGCGGAATGTTCGAAGAAGTTCATCTTGTACCACAGTCCGCGCTCACCCAACATGTCGCCGTGATCGGCAGTAACCATGACGATGGTATTGTCCAGCTCGCCCATATCCTCCAGCGCCTTGACCATTTCGCCGACCTTGCTGTCGAAATAGCTGACATTGGCCAGATAGGCGCGGCGGGCGCGGCGCACCTCTTCTTCGGACAGGGGCACATATGACGCCTCGATACCGTCCATCACCCGGCGCGAAAACGGATCGAGATCCTCCAGTGCGGGCACAAAGGCCGGCATGTCGACCTCGTCATCCGAATAGAGATCCCAGAACTCGGGCTTGGCCACATAGGGATCATGCGGGTGGATGAAGCTGGCCAGCATCATGAAGGGGCTTTCATCGCCTGCGGCCCGATCCCGGCCGCGGTCGATCAGCCAGCGGCGGGCGGCAAAGCCCACCTCATCATCGTAATCGGTCTGGAAGGTGGCGATGGCGACGCCGCTTTCCTTGACCGTCTGCATATTGTGATACCACTTGTCGATGCGTTCGTCCGGGGCCTCCCAATCCGGGGTCCAGGCGAAATCGGAAGGGTAGATATCGGTGGTGACGCGGTCCTCGAACCCGTGTTTCTGATCGGGGCCGACGAAATGCATCTTGCCGGACAGGCAGGTGCGATAGCCCAGCGATTTCAGGTAATGCGCAAAGGTCGGCACCGTGGCCTTGAACTCGGACGCGTTGTCATAGGCAGCGATCCGGCTGATCAACTGACCCGACATGAACGAAAACCGCGACGGCGCACACAGCGGTGAATTGCAATAAGCTGCATCGAACCGCATCCCACGCGCCGCCAGCGCGTCGATGTTGGGTGTCTTCGCGATTTCATGACCATAGGCCCCAGTCCAATGCGGGGCCAGCTGGTCAGCCATGATGACAAGAATATTGGGCTGATCGGGCATGTGTTTCTCCTGTTAAGCCGATGCAGAATTGAACCATCCAAGAGGGAACCCGGGAGGCGGTTCGAACTGCATCCGCTTAACTTCCGGCAAGCGCGCCGGAAGTGAGGAAAAGATCATTCAGCGGCCGTTTTGTAGGCGTCCAGAACAAGGCCGTGGAAATGATGCACGGCGTGTTCGGATTTGCCCGACCCGGTCGTGTCGTTGACGATGCGGCCTTGCGTGAAGGCTGGCGTGTTCATGCCGCGCTGCACGCTTTCGACAAGGTTGATGTCTTCGACCTGCAGAACCTCGTCGAGATAGCGGATGGCGTCCAGCTCCATCAGGTCAGGTTCCGAGGTTTCGAGGAAGAAATCATAGGTTTCCAGCGTCCGATCCGGGCCAACAGGGATGATGTTCAGCACGATCATCGAGGACCGACCCGGATAGCGCATCAAGCAGGTTGTGGGCCACAGCCACCAGACCGCATGCGTCTTGACCGTTGCGTTTGACACGTCGTAGGCGCTGTTCGCCGTCTGCCCGGCATCCGCCATATGGCTGGAATAGATGCCATGGGTCGTCACCTTGTAGGTGTCCATATCCACCAGGTCGCAAAAATCCTTGTGCGCGGTGGGGCAGTGATAGCATTCCAGAAAGTTGTCGACGACATTCTTCCAGTTCGACTTGATGTCGTAAGTCAGCCGGTGCCCGAATGTGAGCTGATCAATATCTGGCGCCCAATGTCTGATTTCGGTCGCCAGATTGCCGGTGCTTTCGGCCAGGGATTTCGCGGTCGGATCAAGGTTCACGTAGATGAAGCCGCAGAATTCCTCAACCTGTACCTGATCCAGACAAATCTCTTTCGGCTGGAAATCCACCAGCCCTTCGGTTTCGGGTGCGCGCACCAGCTGGCCGCTTAGCTTGTAAACCCAGGCGTGATAGGGGCACATGATGCGGGTGGTGTTGCCCTCGCCTGACAGCAATTCGTGCGCCCGGTGCTTGCAGACATTGTAGAACGCGCGCAGCTCACCTTCGCGGTCACGCACAACGGCAATCGGATTTCCGGCAATCTCGATCGTGGTATAGGACCCCGGCTCACGCACCTTCTCGACGTGGCAGACCCATTGCCAGGTTTTTGAAATAATCTCTTGCTGGTCGACATTGTGCCACGCTGCTTCAACATAAGCTTCCTTGCGCAGAGATTGAGAACGCGAAGCGTCATCGTCATAGCCCATGGAGATGTTCGCAAAATCTTTCGCGGAGGGCAGTTCAGTCATGGTGATCCTCATCATATCTTGAGCAGGCGGGCGCGATTAAACCGCCGGGTCTGAATAGTCTGACGATTCGGAGCCAGCCGAACTTTACTTGAGTCGCCTCTGTTTTTCCTTTTTTTGCCTCTCTTGATTGTTGTTGCGTTTCCGGTGCATTGGCCAGGCCCGAAATTCGAATGGCACCCGTCCTTCGATCCGATCCTTCACCGGCGGCAACCCGAACCGATCCTTGTACGCCCTGCTGAAGTGAACCTGGCTTGAAAATCCGCAAGCGACCGCGATCTCGGACATTTTGAGCGAGGTTTGAGTGACGAAGCCACGGGCACGGTCCAGCCGGATGTCCCGATAGTAAAGCACAGGGGTCTTTTTCAGGTACTGCGCAAACAAGCGGTTCAGCTGCCGTTGCGAAATCTCCGCCGCTTTGCAAATCTCGCCCATCGGAAGCGGCGTTTCCAGATTTTCTTCCATCGTTTTGATGGCAATTCTTACTTTATTGGGAATTTTTGCGCCCAGAGGTTCAGTAAACTGCGGGTTCTGGGGCGTCCCATGTTCCCGCATTTCAGAGTGGAACACGTATCGCGCTGCCGCATTCGCAATTGCGTTCCCGTGGACACCCTGAATGATATGCAGGGCAAAATCGATCGCTCCCGCCCCTCCACAACAGCTGATCCGGTCCCCTTCGAATTCAAAGAGCGATTCCGTGCAGCTGACCTGCGGATAAAGCTCCTGGAAGGCATCCATATGCTCATAATGCACGGTCGCCTTCCGGCCATTGAGCAGACCCGCCTCGGCGACAATAAAGGCCCCGGTATCAATCGCGCCTATCGTAATCTTCTGGCGGGCGGCAAGTTGCAGTGCCGTTTTCAGCTTCACCGAGCCGTGCTGTTCCGGTGTCCAACTGGAGGACACCACCAGAATGTCGCATTGAGCAACCGAAACCTCTTTCAAAGCTGTCGTTGTGATGGCTACGCCATTGCTGGCAACGCAGGTTCCACCCGCCTCGGACACCAGATCCCAGCTGTAGTGGGTGATGCCCTCAAGATAGTTTGCTGCCCGGAACGGATCCAGAAAGCTCATGGTTGCGGCCATGTTGAAATTCGGGGTCACTATGACCCGAACATGCAGAGGTTCGGTCGATTTACGCATCGATACGGCCATCCAAGGCAAATAATTGGCTGAAACATATAAATGCGCTCTATGCTTCGTGCAACAATCAACCCATGACGGGAGGTCGCCAAATGGAGGAAAACAGCATCCCGCGCGGCGTGGCACATTGTGCCTTGAACCAGAAAGCGGTTACCGGGCACGATGCCTGTGTTCGCATGTCAAGCTTGTCGATGAATGCGCTCAGTTCGGCGGTCGAGCCGCCGAGGATCGCAAATCAGCTGACCCGCCAGAACCGTTTTTTTATGGCGCTGTGTATCTGAGGACGGAAAACCTGCCCGCCTTCCGGGAATTTCATGCCGATCTGGCAGTCACCGAGCAACTATATCAGTTTGGCAACAGGATTTGGACCTGCGCGAGAGGAATTGCTGCCACCGACATGATGATCAGTCGGATACCAGATTTATTCGGCACAATACTTGGCTTCGATCAGTCATAGCTTAGCGAAAGCGCATCCGAGATTGGCACAGATTGACAGGTCAGGATCGCCCCGCTTTCAATGTCTTTGTCTTCAAGCGCCATTCGCGCGCGCATGTGGACGTCGCCCTTGCTCAGCTTTGCCCGGCACGCGCCACAGACCCCGGATTGGCAGGAAAAGGGTGGTTTCAACTCTGCCGATTTGGCGGCCTCCAACACCGTTTGGCCTTGAGCTATTTTGACTGCGTGGGTTTGACCGTTCAGTGTGATTTGCGCGGATGCGGACACCCCTTCGACGCTTGTATCCAGATCAGCCGTGCCACCATAGCTTTCCATATGGATGCGGCTGACCGGAACATCGAGCGACATGAGCGATGCTTTGACGGCCTTGTTCATGCCACCCGGTCCACAGACATAGTATTGCGCATCCTGGGCGTAAGGTGGGTTCTCGGCGATCAGAGCCTCGATCGCCGACTTGTCGATGATGCCCTTGCGCCAATATTCGGCAGACGACCAAAATCCGGGTTTTGAGAAAACATGGTGAAGTGTCATTCGATCCATGTTGGCCCTCAGAATGGCGTTTAGTTCATCGTCCAGAAGGATGCTTTTTTCGTTGGTATTGCCATAGATCAGATGCGCGAAAGATTTGGTCTCGGCAGCCATCACTGAACTGAGCATCGCATAAAGCGGGGTAATCCCAGAGCCCGCACCAAAAAAGTAATGCGTGCGGCGCGCTGTTGCAGAAGGATCAAGGCAGAACCCGCCAAAGGGTGGCATCACGTCAATCACATCACCTTTTCGGACTGTGTCGTTTATATGGTTGCTGACCACACCATCTTTGACTCGTTTTACGGTGATCCGCAGCGGATCGCCGGTGAAGGGCGAGGATGAGATTGAATAGCTGCGACGCTGTTCCTCACCGTTCACCATGAAGCGAAAAGACAAATGCTGGCCTGGCCGCCAGGCAAATGTCGCACGCAAGGCTTCGGGTACATCAAACATCACGGTCTTGGCCATGCCGCCGATTTCTTCGCGGGTGTCCAAGACTGTCAAAGGATGAAAAATGCGGGTGTTCATTTTGCCTCTCCCAACCATTCCAAAACGACTTTCTGATGATCGAGAACGGGGCTTTCACCTTCGGCGGCCGGCCCCGTTTCAAAGTAAGGCGATTTCAGGGATTTCTGCTGTTGTTCACAGGCATAGATATCTTCGCCGGTAAAGTCTCCGGCGACCATCGGGTCGTCTTCGCTCATGGCGTCGTGGGCTTGATATTTGCCGCTCAGGCCAAATTTGGTCCAGAAGTTTGAGGATTTCATCGACTGCTTGGCAAACTCCCAACCAGAACTGTTAGACACCCGCCCACGATTGGAGACGCGGGTCAGTTCAGGACCCAATGGTTCGATAATGAAGATGTTCCAACCGTCTTCCGAGCCAGCCAATCCGATTCCCGGAAACAGCATCGGCACCCAGGCGCCATTCTGATCCTCGGGGATCACACGCGGTGCAATGAGCTTGCTTTCCTGATCCTTGAGAAACGCGTCAACCGGCGGCTCCCAGAACATATAATGGGGACCTTCCCAGTGATACTTCGCCGCCTTGTGATCATACATTTGCAGCGTGTTCGAATGCAGGTGGCTCAGGTGATAGACGTCGATGTAGTTTTCGACCACAACTTTCCAGTTGGCCTTGATTTCATAGCTGGTGTTCAGCTCTTTGTATTCGACCAGTTCTTCGGGCACATGCGGGCCGATATATGGCTCCACCGGACCAAACCACTCGGCGATCGACGGCGCGTCAGGATCTGGGTGCACAAAGATCATCGACTTCCATATGTCGACTTTGGCGGGTTTCAGGCCAAGACAGGATTTATCGACCTTGCCGAATTCCTCGTGCTCTTCCGGGACCGAGATCAGGTTGCCTTCCAGATCGTAGGTCCAATCGTGATAGGGGCAGGTCAGCGCTTTTTGCGTCTTGCCGACAGCCCGGATCAGCTGTGTGCCTCGGTGACGGCAGATATTGTGAAATGCCCGCAGGCGGCGGTCACGCCCCATGACGACAAAGATGTTGTTCAATCCAGCCTGAACCGAAATATACTGACCGGGTTCGCTGACATCTTCCATGAACCCGGCATAGCGCCAGGTTTTCGAGAATATGTCGCGCATTTCGCGATCGAACCAATCCCGCGATGTATAGGCTTCGACAGGAAGAAGATGAAGCATTCGAGACATTTGGATACCTCCTCAGGGGGCTCGATCAGGCGGCAACTGGTAAGAAATCAAGGGCGATCATCATCAGACCCAGCACGACCCAGGCAATCTGGATCAGCCAGAACAGGATCGGATCATCGTCGCAGGTCACGTCAGACACCAGAAACGCGTGTCCGGTATAGAAATTTGGGATGGTCCAGTACAAAAACAGCAATCCCCAAAGCGATTGGTATCCAAACGCCGTTGCAATCATAAGGGCTGCAAAGACGACGTAGTTGATTATGCGGGATTGTTGCATATTGGATCTTTCAGTTCGGCAAGCAATTGATGTGCCAGGGATTGCGCGGTTTTCCTCCACGCCGTCGGCATTTGCAGGGGCGAAAGCGATGTCACATTGAAATAAAGGGCTACGATGCCGTGTGCGACGGCGTTGATTGCCTGTGGATGTGCTTGCGAGTGACCGTTTCGCAACACACCCGCGACCGCGGCTTCAAACTCTAATAACGAGTTACGGCAGGCTGCGCGGAGGTCCGCGTCATCTGCTGCACGCGCTGTCAGTGCCGCGAAGGCAAGTACCATATCTGGCGTTGAGCCGATGGCGTCCGAAAACAACAGGTCAACGAGTGTTGCCCCTGATGCCCCTTCGGGTAAAAAATCAATCATCGCTTGGGTCTGATCTGCAAAGCTTTGCAGCACGTAGTCTTGAAGCGCCGCGATCATCTCGTCTCGGTTTCCCAGATGATGCCGGATCAGCGGTCGGGTCAGGCCAGCCTCGGTTGCGATTTGGGTCAACGAGGCCCCCTCAAGTCCGAACCGTGCCACGCAGCGCACCAAGGCCTGCATGACTTGTTCATAGCGCTGGTCGCGATTTGAAGGTCGTCCGGCCATGTCAGTTCCAATACTTCAGGCGCGGATTCGAAGTGGCTGCCTTGCCCGAGGAAACGGCAACAATGACTGCTCCTTTCCCATTTCGAAGACCATCGACGGTCACGGGCAGTGGTGCTGTTTCATGGGTTTGAGCAAGGGCTGAACAGGTCGTGGCTGCAGTCAGCGCTGCTTTTGAAGGAAGTTTGAGATATCGCATGGGACACCCTAAATTGTCATTCTTGACAGGATTTAGGGGTGCGCCAATAGACTGTCAATATTGACGGGTAATATACCTAAACAAAATCCTGCATCTAAACCGACGCAGTATTCCTAACCGTCGCATGGCACCGGCGGATTTGACTAGCAGACCTGTGCCGTCCTCAGACTCGCGCAGGTCTCCAGCCGGTCCACCGATTTGCACGCTAAGACCTCGACTGGCCGCCTATTCCATCGCCTCGCGACGCCGCACCAGTTCAGAACGCGACACAGCCAGTTTGGTTTGAAGCTGATAGAAATTGCCACCCAACTATCTGAATCCCGAGTGGCCGCATAAAAACCGAACCAGATACGGAGGGAGTTCTATAGTATCTGAAAGAAAGCGCGGCTTGTTTGTTCGTGAAACAGCCGCGCAATGCCCGTAAGCGAAAGGCGTGCGTGGGTTTATTCGACCTTTTTCATCTCGGTCGAGATGTCGATGGTAATCGGCCCGGTCGAGAATCCGCCGACGCCGAATTCCATGTGGTCGATGGTCGTGGTGGCAGCGAAGGCCAGCCAGTCACCTTTGTAATAGTCCAGCGCCGCCGCAACAGGGTGCTTGCCCTGGAAAGTCAGTGTTGTTTCCAGTGTCACCGGCTTGGTCACACCGTGCATGGTCAGGTCGCCCGTGACATTTGCTGTGTCATCTCCGGTGCGTTCGATGCTGGTGCTGACAAAGGTGATCTCGGGGAATGTCTCGACCTCGAGGAAATCGGCTGAAGACAGGTGATCGTCAAGCGGCTTGAACCCGGTCGCCACACTGCTGGCCTGAATCGTAACGTCCAGCTTGGAGTTTTCGATGTTGACAGGATCAAAGTCCAGCGTTCCAACCGCTTCGGTGAATTCCGCGCTCTGGACTGAGACGCCGGCATGGCTCCACGAGAAGTTGACTTCGGTGTGGCCCTGGTCGGTCTTGTAGATTTCTGCGATGGCCGAAGTTCCGGACAATAGGCCGATGGCCAGAATACCTGCGGGGATCAGTCTGGTGGGGAACATGTGTCTTACCCTTCTATGCTGTGTTGGAGCAGTGACTTGCGCTACGGCAGTCTTGCCTGATAATAGATGCAACAGCATCTATTTGCGCTTTTCCTTACCGAAGCGCAAACTTAAAACCCTGGATCGCGGAGATGTGATGTGGTGAAACCTACGGCCGAAGAAACGAACCTTTGGATAGCGCTGAACCGGGCACATCGCAGAATACACCTGGATATGGAGGCCCGGTTACACACAAACGGCCTTCCGCCGCTGCGATGGTACGATATTCTGTGGAGCATCGAGAAGGCAGGTCAGGATGGGGTCAAAGCCTTTGAACTTAAGAACTCCTTGCTGTTCGATCAGTCTAACCTGTCCCGCATACTTGCGAAGATGGAACAGCAGGCCCTCATCGAACAGAAGGCGTGGCAAAGGGATCGGCGGGCCAAGATCCTGACGATTACAGAGGCCGGAAGACAATTGCGATACAAAATGTGGGGTGTTTACGGGAACGCAATTCACACGCATATGCGTGATTTGCTCGATGATCCCGACAATTCCGAGCTCATCGGGTTTTTGCACGCAAAATATTGATACTAAAGTGTTTTGTGGAAATCTACGTGATAATATCGCCTAGTTACATTTGTTTATGTGGGCTGACATTATGGATGGCCATAGCCGGCATCGCCGGCCGTGATATTATGAGCTGCGGCGTGGGATGCGCTGTAGGCAAGCGCCGCAAAAGCAAGGGCCACCAGTGTCAAGGATTGGCGCAACGCCTCCCTGCTCCGGCCCCATTGGGTAGTTTGCATGAGATTATCTCCGCTATTTGTGTGATCGAAACATCCGGTCCTGCCAGGGCAGGAGGATTCACACGCGCGGAGGTCGGTCGTGCCGATAGATCGGGTCGGGTTTGTTCAGGAACGGGCCGGGCGCATCAGAGAGCCTGAATCCGGTCACCGGCTGCGCATCGGATATCAGGATCAGAATGGCCGAGCTGTGATCATGATCGGCCATGTCGTGGCTGTGCCCGTGCAACGTCCAGTACTGATCCAGTTCATCATCATGGGAATGGCCGTGATCGGCGATCGCTTGACTGCGTTCGCTCAGACCTTGCCAAATACTGGCAGAATGCGTGAAGGACGGTGCTGCTGCCCAGGCGAACACGCTCAGCACAAGTACCGCGATAAACGCGCGTCTGATCCTGTCTGCCAATTGCCTGCCCGACGCAATCTGCATCACTGTACCTGCTTGCGACGGTTTTCCGCCCGCGTTCTCTTTGGTGCTTTGAGATCCCAATTAGCGCCAATTGACGCTATCGCGCAACCCCGGATGCCTCATCGCAGTTGATGCTCAAAATTTCGCCAACGCGCTCGCTAATTCTGACCAGATATGGATTGCTCACAATGCCTGAGAAATGTGGCCACTGGGCGTCCTGTCCGATTGTGTAGTGGTTTTCTAATGTTTGAGCTATTTACCAAGATGTCTGACGTTTCGACGGTGACTGACGGCACATGTTAGGGTGATCGCATTGGCAGGGCGTAGCGGATCGAATTGAGATTTCTGAAGGAACCAGGGCGTTCTTTGAGAAATGGATCAAGGATGAATTTATGGTCCGATCAATACCAGGCGGGATTCAGTTGATCGATACCGAATACCAAACGTTCTTGACGGTCATATAGTTGTCCAGCCCCTCGGTACCGCCTTCGCGACCATAGCCGCTGGACTTGACCCCGCCGAAGGGTGTTTCGGGCATAGAGGCCTCCAGCGTGTTGATCGACAGGTTGCCAACCTCCAATTCATCGACCAGGCGGTCAACATAATCCGCACGATTGGTAAAAGCGTAACCGGCCAGGCCATAGGGCACAGAATTCGCCTGGGCGACGGCGTGGTCCAAAGAGGAAACCGGATTGATCACGGCAACCGGACCAAAAGGTTCTTCCTGCATGATCCGGGCACTCTCGGGAACGTTCAGCAGGACGGTTGGCTGGAAAAAATACCCTCTGTCGCCCTGACGGGCGCCACCTGTTGCGACGGTGGCACCTTTGGCGCGGGCATCCTCGACCAGGTCCGTCAATGCGGGCACCCGGCGATCATTGGCGGTTGGTCCCATCTCGACGCCGCATTCCATGCCGTTGCCAACGATGGTTGCCTTGGCACGTTCGACGAAGCCGCGCGCATAATCGTCGAATATGCTTTCATGTGCAAAGAACCGGGTAGGCGAGGTGCAGACCTGGCCTGCGTTGCGCATCTTGCGGATCGCGCCGGAAATTGCGGCGCTCTGTACATCCGTGTCTTCGCACACAATCACCGGGGCATGGCCACCCAGTTCCATCAGCACCCGTGTGTCATGTTGCGCGGCCAGCGTGGTCAGGTGCCGTCCGACGCTGGTGGAGCCGGTGAATGCAACAAGCCGTACCGGATCTTTCGGGATCAGATAGTCCGAAATGTCAGCCGGATTGCCAAATACAAGGTTCAGGACACCGGGCGGCAGCCCCGCGTCCTCGAAAGCCTTTGCGATGTGAATAGCCCCAGCGGGTGTTTCCTCGGCGGCCTTCAGGATGACTGAACAGCCAGATGCCAGGGCGCCTGCGATTTTGCGGGCGGGTTGGCTCATTGGGAAATTCCACGGCGAGAAGGCCGCCACCACACCAACCGGCTGGTGGTGAACCGAAAACTTGTGCCCGCGCGCGGCGGGGATGATCCGGCCATAGGTCCGCATGGCCTCGCCCGCATCCCATTCAAAGAACTCGGCGCCCCGAATAACCTCAAGCCGGGCCTGTTTCAGCGGTTTGCCATGCTCCAGCGTGATGGAGGTTGCAATTTCTTCCTGACGATCGCGCATCAAGGCAGCGGCGCGCAGGATCGTGTCGGCACGTTCTCGCGGAGATCTGTACCGCCAGATTTCAAAGCCCTTTGTGGCCGCGTCAAGCGCGTCGTCCAGGTTGCCCTGGGTCGCGCAGGGCAGGCGGCCTATTTCTTCTTCCGTTGCCGGGTTGATTACAGGAATATCCGATCCCGACTTCAACCATTTTCCTGCAATGAATAGATTGAGTTCAGGATACATGGGTGCGGACCTCTGGGTTGGCTTCCCTTCAGATCACCCGTCGCGGCCATGCGCATCAAGTGAATTGGCTGAATACTGATATCAGAAAGAGGAATATCAAACTTGCCGGGACTGCGCCGCAGTGTGCAGTGCCGCCTTGAATGCACGGCCCGCGGGGGACAGATCGTCGTCGACCCGCAGCGACACTCCAACCGGCCCGTGCCCGAAAGGCACCTTCCAATCCAGTTGCGCCAGATGACCATTGCGCACGTCTTGCGACACCACTTCGGCTGGCATCAGTCCAATCAGGTCGCGGGACTGCAGCAGCGCGCGGTTGGTCAGGTAGGACACGCTTTCGATTGATACGGATGGCATATATTGCTGTTGGCCGACAAAGAAATGGTCGACCTGACGCCGCAATGTGGTCTCCAATGGCGGCAGAACCCAGCCGAAGGGCTTGATCTGGGCAAATGTGATCCCGGTCTTGCCCGCCAACGGGTGCGCGGGGCCGACAATGGCAAGAATGCGGTCATCGAACAGTTTCTCCTGCCGGATCTTGTCGCGATGACGGTGCGAAGGAAGACGCCCGACCACCATGTCAATCTCGCCGGACAGAAGGCTGGGCATAAGCACTTCGTTGGTGCCTTCGCTGATCTTGATCGCCACGTTCGGGCGGTTTTCTAGCAGGATTTCGATCGCCATCGGCAGCAGGCTTGTCGAGGCGGCCAATAATGTGCCCACTACCACCCGGCCTGCGTTCCCTTCGCTTAAATCATCCAGTTCCTGTGCGGCATTCGAGATTTGGGCAAAGATCAGTTTGCCATGCCGGATAAGCGTCTCGCCAAAGACGGTCGGCACAACGCCGCGATTGGTGCGGTCGAACAGTTTCACTTCGAAATCCAGTTCCAGGTCCTGGATCATCTTGGTTGCGGCAGGCTGGGAAATGCTGAGGGCGCGCGCGGCGTTCTGAATATTGCCGTGGGTGCCGACCGCCACGAGCAGACGTAGCTGTCTGAGTTTCAGGCGGGTCAGCGCACGGTCGACGATACGGGCTTGACGGTCAATCACAGTGTGATGCTCCGGGTGATCTGGTCCAGTTTACCCAGCACGCTCATCGCGGCCAATGCGGAAGAGCGTGGGTTTTCGGGCAGAGAATTCCCGCTGACCTGAAAGTGGAAACAACCGAAATCACCTGCTGCCGAGATCTCGTGGATGTTCTGCGTGCTTGACGCATCTGCGATCAGTTGAACCTTGGTGTCGTCGAATCCCAGACCCGCCAACGCTACGGCGGCGGCAACATTGGCGTTTTTGGGATACTCCAGTGCGGCGGCTCGGGCGCTGCCTTCGAAATGCACCTCGGCCCCCTCGGTCATTCCGTCCAGATCCAGCTTGTTTTCAGCCGGGGAGCCCTTCCACCCCTCAGGTGGTTTGCGGCCGATATAGGTGACCGAAGTCAGCCTGCCCGCGCGTGCGGCGCTCAGGCAATCCAGCGCGCCGATTGCGCCGCTCGCCAGATGCAGCTTTGATCTGCCGGCTTTTGCGGCCTGTGACAAGGCGGCCTCGACATCCGAATCCGCCAACGCGCCCAGTGACACGGTGATCAAGTCGAGCCCCCGCGCCAGAACCTTAGGCCCGTGACTTGCAAGCGCCTCGTGCCCGGCACAGTCGATCATCAGGTCAAGATCAGTAGGCAGCGCCTCAACCGACCCAAGCTCAATGGTTGTGTCCGGGATTGCCTGTTCCGAGCGAAGCAAGATCGCACCCACCTGATGCCCCCGGCTTTCAAGGGCCGGTGCGATGTAGCGGGCAATTGCGCCTTTTCCGATCAGTCCAATTTTCATGCAACGACCCTACTCCGAACGGGTCGATACGGGAATTGGAAAGCAGTTGATATTCATTTTTTCGATATCCACATACCGCCTTCATCTTGGACGGCGCCCACGCATTGTCGTTTTCTGTGGTCAATCCATTCAAAAGGTTCAGGTCATGAAATACGCCAAACACGACGCCAAAGCCTATGCGCGTGAGAATATGAAGGGCATCTGGGCCGCGGCGCTGAACCCGTTCCGCGAGGATCTTTCGCTGGATGAGGAAGGGTTGCGCGCCAATATCCGGCATTGGATTGACGACCTTGATATTCAGGGCCTCTTTGTTGCGGGCAAACAGGGCGAGTTCTGGGCCATGAGCCTTGATGAGCGCAAGCGCAACATGACCATCGCGGTCGAAGAATGCGCGGGCAAGGCCGGAACGATCATGTCGATCTCGGATCAGAATATGAACACGGCGTTGGATCTTGGTCGCCACGCGCAGGATTGCGGCGCGGATTATGTGGTTGTCCACGCGCCAATGCTCAGCTTCTGTCAGGATCGCAGCGAGGCGCTTTATCAGTATTACAAACGTTTCTGCGACGAGCTGGATATCGGCATCGCCATGTGGAGCCATCCCGATAGCGGTTATCTGATGCAACCGGAGGAATGCGCGCGCATTGCTGAATTACCCAACATCGTTGCGATCAAATATTCGGTCCCGCGCGATATGTATGTGCGCCTGACCCATATGGTGGGGGACAAGATCCACGTTTCGACTTCAGCTGAACATGAATGGCTGGACAATATTCTGGAACTGAACTGGCAGCTCTACCTGTGTTCGTCGCCGCCCTATCAGTTGCAGACGAAAAACGATCAGCGCATGAATGAATACACGCGCCTGGCGTTTGAAGGCAAAGCCGATGAAGCGCGGCGTGTGTTCGACAGCCTGAACCCGGTTCGCGACGCGATGAAACGCACAAAACCGCCGGGTAAGCCCACGGCATTCGGCAAGTACTGGCAAGAGCTTTTGGGCCAGACAGGAGGCCGCGTCCGTGCACCGATGCTAGAGCTGACCGAGGCCGAGAAAGAGATCATCCGCAATGGTTTCAACGAATGCGGATTGAAGCTCTGATATAAGCAAATCAGATATCTACTTACGGACAATTTCTTTGCAGCTATGGGAATTGTCACAGACAATTTTTTGAAATCGGGAGGCGATCATGTCAAGACTGTCCGCGTTCAACTTCAAAGCCTGGATCGATGAACACCGGCATCTGCTCAAACCGCCGGTTGGCAACAAGATGGTTTTTGAAGACGCCGACCTGATGGTCACGGTTGTGGGTGGTCCCAACAAGCGCACCGACTATCACGACGACCCGGTCGAAGAGTTCTTCTACCAGCTTGAGGGCGACATGCTGCTCAAGCTGTATGATGGCAAGGAGTTTTACGACGTGCCGATCCGTGAGGGAGAGATTTTCCTGCTGCCGCCCCATGTGCGCCATTCGCCGCAACGCCCGCAGGAAGGCTCGGTTGGTCTGGTGATCGAACCCAAACGGCAGGAAGGGCAGCTGGACGCCATCGAATGGTATTGCTTTGAATGTGGCTCACGGGTTCATCGCGCGGAAATGCAGCTGCAATCGATCGTCAAGGACCTGCCCCCTGTCTACGAGCAATTCTATGCCTCGCAGGAGGATCGGACCTGCCCGAACTGCGGTGTGGTACACCCGGGTAAGGAACCGCCCGAAGGATGGGTAAAGCTGTAATAAATCAGTAAAAAAGACAGGGAGAACGATGAAACACTTAGCCAAATTAGTCGCCTCGGCCGCCATTGTGGCCGCGTCATCAATCGCCGTGCAGGCCGAGGAATTTCGTCTGGGGCTGATCACCCCGCCGCCTCATATCTGGACCAAGGCCGCCGAGGCTTTTGGCGCCGAATTGTCCGAGGCAAGCGGCGGTGCGCACAGCGTGTCGGTCTTTCCGGCCCGCCAGTTGGGCAACGAGGCCGAGATGCTGCAACAATTGCAGACCGGGGCGCTGGACATGGCCTTTATGACCGTGGCCGAAGTTTCCAATCGCGCGCCAGAGCTGGGTGCGTTCTATGCGCCCTATCTTGCCGATGATATCGGCCATGCGGGTCGCATCCTGCGCTCGGATACCGCCAAGTCGATGCTGGAGCCGCTTCCCGGTCAGGTGGGGGTTGTCGGGGTTGGTTATGGCATGGCCGGTCTGCGTCAAATCGTCAGCCGGGGCGAGATTTCATCGGCAGAGGATCTGTCCGGTCTGAAACTGCGGATCACGCCGTTTACACCGATCCTGGATTTCTACAATGCTGTCGGCGCCGCGCCGACCCCGATGCCGCTGCCAGCCGTCTACGACGCGCTTGCAAACGGACAGGTGGACGCGATCGACATGGATGCGGAACTGATCTGGGTGCTGAAATACTATGATCACGCCGACACCATCGTGCAGTCGGATCACATGATGTTTCCGATGGTCGGCCTCGTCTCTGCCAAGGTCTGGGCCGGGATGTCCGAGGAAGATCGCGCCATGATTGGTGATCTGATGGCCAAGCATGTGGACAGCACCATCGACAGCTATGTCGCCAAAGAAGCGGGCTGGCTGGAGCAGATAGCGGGCACTGGCAAGACCTATACCAAGGTTGATGCTACATTCTTCGGCGATGCGATTGATGAATGGAACACAATCTGGGCGGAAAAAACGTCCTCGCTTGACGCATTGCGCGCAACAGCGGCAGAAACCAAATAAGGTACCATCAGCAGTGAACTGGGCGCGGGTCCGCTCGCGCCCTTTTTTGTGAGGAATGGCAATGTTGTATCGCGTATCAGCCGCTTGGGCGCGGGTCGAGCTGTATGCTGCGGCCCTGCTGGCGGTCTGTGTGACTTTGTTGATCCTTCTCAATGTTGCCACCCGCAATATTGGCCAGGCGCTGTTCTGGATTGATGAACTGGCGATCTATGCCATGGTCTGGATGACCTTTATGGGGGCCTCTGCCGCACTGCATCACCGCAATTCCGTAGCGATCACAATTCTGTCCGACGCGGTTCCGCCCGCAGCACGTTACGTGATCCGCAAAATCGTTGATCTCGTCATCTTTGCCTTCTCGCTGGCGATGCTATGGTTCTGCTGGCGCTGGTTTCTGCCGGTTGACCTTGCCCTGGCCGGATTCGATGTGATGACGTTTCAAGGCAATACATTCAGCTTCATCTATGCCGAACCCACCCTGACACTCGGCGTGCCAAAATATCTGTTCTGGCTGGTGATGTGGCTGTTTGCACTGGGGGCCACGCTTCATTCAACCATGCACCTGTTTTCACGGGCACTGCCGGAGGATGCAGCATGAGCCCCATCCTCTTTCTGGCGGCGCTGCTGCTATCCGTTCCCGTCGCGATCGTGCTGGCGATCACTGCGATCTGGTATATCTGGGAAAGCGGAAACACGGTTCTTTTTGACAGTTTCGCGCAAAAGATGTTCGGCGGGCTCGAAAACTACGGCCTTCTGGCCATCCCTCTATTCATGCTGACCGGAGAGTTGATGAATGAGGGCGGCATGACCCGCCGCCTTGTTGCACTGGCGCGTGTGTTTGTCGGCGGGTTCCGGGGCGGTTTGGCCTATATCAATCTGCTGGCAAATATGTTCTTGGCAGCGATCATTGGATCCGCGACCGCGCAGATAGCGGTCATGTCGCGCGCCATGGTGCCGGTGATGAAGGAAGAAGGCTATGATGAGGGCTTTGCCGCAGCGACCACGGCAGCAGGCGGCCTGCTTGCGCCGGTCATCCCGCCTTCGATGATGTTTGTCATCTTTGGTGTCCTCGCACAGGTGCCCATCGGAGAAATGTTCATCGCGGGCGTCATTCCGGGGCTGTTGATGGCGCTGGCGTTTGCATTGGTGATCACCTTGATTGGCTGGTCCCGGAACTTTCCCAAGGGCTCTTGGATGTCGCGAGGCGAGGCCGCGCGCGCGCTGCTTGCCGCATTACCGGCGATGCTGGTTCCTGTGGCCATCATTGGCGGCATCCTTTTTGGCATCGCCACGCCAACCGAATCTGCCGCCATTGCCTCGCTGATCGCATTTCTTGTCGGCTGGCTGTTTTATCGCGACCTCGACCCGCGCAAACTGGGTGAGATGTTCCGGCGGACGGCGGCGAACGCTTCGATGATCCTGTTCATGATCGCCGCGGCAAGTGTCTTTGGTTGGGTGATCATATACGAGGAACTGCCGCAGAAACTGGCCGGGCTGATTACCTCGATCACGTCTGATCCTTTCGTGTTTCTGTTGATCGTGAATCTGGCGCTGCTGCTGGTGGGTATGGTTATCGATGGCATTGCTGCAATCATACTGATCACACCAATCCTGCTGCCTATCGCAACAAACTCTTACGACATCAGCCCCTATCAATTCGGGGTCGTCGCCTGCCTGAATCTGGTCCTTGGCCTTTTGACGCCACCGGTCGGGATCGGTCTCTACATCGCATCATCCATGAGCGGCACCACACCGGGATCAATCCTGAAATCGCTCTGGCCATTCCTGATCGCGGTTACTGTTGTTTTGGTACTGCTGAGCTACTTCCCGGACTTGTCCACACTATTTGTATGATCCGGCCAATCATTATGAGAACAGGTTGAGCCGAAACCCGGGAAACCGAAGTTGGAAATGGCCAGCATTCCGTCTTCTACTACGAGCAGGAAACCAACAGCCTGTGGTTCTATGAAACGGACCAGGGCGAAACTGGACAACCCCTTAAAATCGCCGGGTTTGAAACCGGCACGCTGACCGAAAGCGATCTGATTTTCGTGTAGTCGCGGAGCCCCAATGCACCAGCAATTGTGTTCTTCCACCTCATTGAGAAGAACACTTTTGCTGGGACTTCACAGTGTTTTTCTATGTCCGTTACGGCGTTTCATACCAAGACCAAGAAGAAATCATATTCGGCGCAGTGTTTCGGTTGATCACACCACACTAAACCGTTGGGTCGCGCGATATTCTAATCATGGCGCCGACATAGTTTGCTCAATCCGAGCAAACAACTTGGCAATACCAACAATTCCAGGGCCCCTCCCCTTGGTAGAGGAAACTTGGGGCTCAGGTCATTGGAAATGTCTGTCGCTGTCGAACTGAAGCTGGCCTAAGCGATCGTTTGGTGTGGCACGAAAACGCGACGGATCCAAATTATGTGATCTCAATCGGCTATTCTTCGGCCAATATTGTCCCAACAAATTATCCACCTCATAAGAGCGAATTGGGACCCGCCCAGCTTGTGGCACAATGGTTAACTCACCGAGATAAATATTGCCTCCTTCACAATAAAAATCCACGCGCAAGAAATCGTATGGCGCGCCAACGGATTCTGCAATCTTCAGCATATCCTCTAGTCTTTCGGGCGGATCGACGGGATGTCCGCAGCCAAAATAGAATTGCTTTGATATGTGCTCAAATCGTTCCGTGTATATAGTCTGACTGTGATTGGTGTGCCGGTCCCGATCAACTTGAATCAGTCGAGCCTTGCCTTGAAACACAAAAATCTTCCAATCATCCGCGCTCCCGCCGTCGCCTGACAGGTCGCGTTCGAGATATACGCATTTCTTAATTGATGCGTTCCACCATTGACCTGTCCGAAAGTTACCAGGACTCGCCAGCCACGCTTCAGCAAGTTCCGCCATTTCAGTGCGCTCTTCATCCGACACCGGAAAGCGTACCTTCTTCATCAGATTGAAACCGTGGTTCGTCTTCCAGTAATAATAACCTGGTGGGACTTGGTCATTTGTCGGGGCTTCTGCTTTTTGGCTTACGAAGGGTCGATCATGAAACGTCAGCAAGTGCTTAACGTTCTCTGGCACAAAGGCTTCGTTAGAAAACTTGTCCTCTGCAGCAGGGAACGGCAAGGCGCCGAACAGTTTGTAAAGCAGTATAAAATCTGTGAACGTCTGCGGTGTTAGAATGTTGGGCGCAACCCCGCGTGCGCGCCCGAATGCTTCGATAGTTTGAGTTAGCACTTCTCGAGTGCGCTCAGGACCGAGAAAACGATAGCCGGAATCAGTGTTCTTTGGCATAGGATCATCAATGCCGAATAAGCGCTCCTCCTCGACTATGTCCATTGCATAATTCACTTCTCTGCTAACCGTATTGGTCAACCGAGATTGTGCCGTCTCCCGTTTCTTGTGCGTCGTCAGCTTTCGTTGAAGTTTTTTCCAATTCGTCTCGACGGGCTTCTTGATTTTAAGGCCATTTACGCGATTTCTCAGAGAGCCTACGAAGTTAATTTGCCGCTCTATCCGCTCCTCTTCCTTCGGAGTACGCCAGATTGGTTCGGGTTGCATAGTAAGTGCTTCAGGAAGACTATAGATCGCCTTGCCTTGTTGGCGACGCAGACTATTGAGAGATCTGAGGTTGCGTAAGGTGACAAACGACTTTGGGTCGCGATCATTTGAAACATTTTCTCGACCGAACCCGCCAACTATCCCTTCAAAGCCAAGAAACCGCGTGAATGCTTCCCAATCGCCGGAAGATCCTATCTCCAATTCAAGAAGACTGTCCTCGGCGTCATGGTATTTAAAGAATTTTCTGACATCGTTGAGATGCTCTTCGTAAATCTCAGCAAAACCCCGCTCAAACCCATGCGGGAAGTAGGCGCCATATATTTTGTTGCGGTTCTCGGCCTGAAGGACACCCAGCGAACTTCTCTTCACCGAGTCTACCCAAACTTCAGCGGATGTCCTGCGGGTCAGGATGAACTTGGCGGTGTTTCCAAATTCAGAAAACAGCTCTCGATAGATCAGATTCCAAGGCCAGTCTGAAAAGGCATCGAACTCAGACACGAGATTCTTGGTGACCTTCCCATAACCCTGCGACAAACATTCCGCTAAAGCAGGGTCCGAGTAACCTATCGCCTTGAAACCAAGTGATTTAAAGCCCTCATGTAGTGATGTCGTGGCAGTTTTGGGAAGGCCTATGCCAAACACTTATTGCGGGATCATTGCATAAACAACCTAGATCATTGTATCGCAACCGTTTTTGGCATGTCAGCACAGCTATTGCTCGACTCGTCGACTCAGCCTGCGGTTGTTGATGGACCGATTAAAGCTGATATCAACGGTTCGCAAGCTAGAATCTCAAAAGCGCATCAGCTAAGGATGATTCTGCTGCAATTGGTTTGCGGTTTAAGCACAAGGGTTTTCGAAAATTGGCATGGTTGGATCGTTGCGCAAGATGCGCAAAGAGAAAAAAATGCGCAAAAGAAGAGGCGAGTATCTCCCTCACTATGGGGTTGATGACTTACCTCTCTTGATTGATCGCGTGATCGGAGACATCGACCCACGCAAGTTGAGCGCGTTCATCCCAGTTAAGAACGAAATGGCTTTTTTACCAGCGTTTCTAGCACATTATCGAAAGTTAGGATTCGAACAGTTTCTATTCTTTGACGATCGGTCAAACGATGGAACACTTGAATTCCTCCTCACTCAAAGCGACTGCGTCGTCATTCAGGCAAAAAAGACTTTTGGTGAGCAACTATACTTTACGGGTCGCACTCCCAATAAGAATCGGGTTATGCGCTTTGGCGTATATTCGAAAATTGCGATTCCTCAGTTCTTCTTGCCCGGCAAGATAGTTGCGTACTTTGACGCCGATGAGTTTCTCATTCTACCTCCGGGTGTAGAACACATCTCCGAGGTGTACGCGCGTATTGAGGAATTAGGCTCGACCGGGGCTTATGCCTCAATGGTTGAGTTTTTCCCACGCTCGGCCAAATCGTTCGAGGACCCGTTACCTACGTCCTTTGAAGGAATGATAGAGGCGTATGGCTGGTTCGAGCCCGAAGCGATGTTCGATCCCGCCGCCCCTTTGGACGAAACACATAAACCGCAGTTCTTGGCCCCGTCAAAGTCAACGCGGTTATTCGAGCAGTACGGAGTCGGTGATGAACCGGAACGCAATTCTATCAAGGATCTTTTTCTGTCCGAAAGAGTGCGAAAGCAGCAGGGATTCAAACGTTCGGGCAGACATACTACGCCTATCTTATACCGAAGTGACGAAAGCGCTTTGTTTTCGTGCCATGACGCATTGATCCCACCTTCGGGTGAGATAATGCTGACTTTGGCGCATTTTGTGTTCACTTCAAACTTTGAACAAAAGATCAAAAATGCACGTGCCTGGAAAGCCCACGTTTTTGTTGCGTCCAAGTACAAGTATTATGATGCTCTATTGAACGCGGTTGAAGGAGTTGAAGATGGCTTCTTATCCGAGAGATCTGAGCGATACGAGAATGCCCAACGGCTCATTGAATGCGGGTTGATGAAATGGTGATCCAATTGTCTCAGACAAAGGATTAACGCCAATAGATTGGACTATTTTATCAGTGGATCTGGTTCTACCAGGTTATTCGCCCGGATTGAGCAAGCCATGTCGGCGCCGTGCTTGTCCCCAACCACATATCGCGCCTGAAGGGTTTCCGCTACCTGGACGTACCACCTTTGACGCTGAGTACGGCTGATTTGCTGGCGACTCAGGGTGTGATTGTCAGCCGGGAGGTGATCCAGTTGTGAGCTTATCGCTTTGGTGAACGCTTTGCAGATTACATCAGGCGGGATCGCTCACGGCCGAACGACAATTGGCAAAGGAGCGGTCTGATCTCGCTGCGTGCCGCTGCTGACATCGATCAGTAACGAAGTTCCATTGCAATGCGGCCAGGTCTTTCCATCGTCAGGGCTGGCCGGAATTGATAGCCAATCAGCTTTCAGGCATGCGGCCAGATGGCCTTGATATGCGACTCGCCGAAGCGCTCCATGCAGGCACGATACGTATCATCATAGTAGTGTCGCACGCGCGCGATGCTTTCGGTGTCGAGGTCGGCTGTACGGGGCGAGACGTTCACTTGCGCTCCGAAATCCGCCGGCCGGTATTCGAGCCCGAGAAAGTCGGTGATCCGCCGAACCTCTTGCTCGGAAAACAAAGTCTCGTAGAACCCGAATAAAACATCATCCGGAGAAAAGGCGTGATCGAGCGCCGCGAAGGTATGCTCGTAGCGTGTACGCATTTCCACGTCGGACCAGGCGAAGCGCTTGTTGAAGAACGCGATGGGATCCTTGCCGGCTTTCTCCGGCCTGTCCTGCTGGTCACGGATGCGCATCCGCGTGGCCGAGTATATCCGTTCGACAGGATCGCGCATCAGGAAGATCACTTTCACATGGAATCCCCGCGCCTCGAGCATTTCGCGAATACGTACGAGGTCTTCGCCCGACAGCCCGTTATAAGACGGTGTGATATCCCCCACCAGCCCGACATGCTCAAACGCACCATGCAGCTCATCGAAATAGGCGGCATAGTTCCTGGGATCGATATAAAAGGACACATGGCGAAGCGAATTTTCCAGCCACTCATCAATGTCCATGCGCTTACCAGGGGATTCCTCGGCGCGATTTCGGGCCAGCTCGGCGAGGTTTTGCAAGGCGCCCCGATAGAATTTCTGTGTCTTGGCGCCACGAATCCAGAGCGCGTCAAAGACATGGTACTCCTTGCGGAAACCAAAATTGCAGGCCGGATGATTGCTGAGATACTGATGCAGCCAAGTCGTGCCGCCCTTCTGGCAACCCACCCCCAAAAGAAACGTCTTCACAATACTTTCCCGTTCTTTCAAAATCGACAGGCTCTTCCGTCCCAGATTTCCTTCGACCTGTCAAATGGACGGGACAAGATCGGCGCTCATCCGAACGCGGGACCATGGAAGGTCGCCTTCGAGAAATTTCTAGGTACACCATTGCAGCCGGAGCGTTTCGGCAGTGTGACGTTAAGGGAGATCAACAGGACTTTGCAAAGCCCGCTTTCTGCGTTTTTCTGTCATTGGGACATCGCGCAGCATCGGTCAAAATGGGTTCGATCCGCCCCGCCGCTGCGTTGCGAACGCAGGTCCGCTCAGGATTGGCGAACGGCAAGAGCCGCCCGCCAAGGTGGTTCAAATGTTGATTTGCTCGACTATACTCAGCGCATCTTCAAGTTCGACGCCAAGATATCTGACTGTGCTGTCAACCTTGGTATGTCCGAGCAGAAGCTGAACCGCTCTGAGATTTCCGGGCGGTCGTGAAACCGGCTCGGAAACATGAAGCGGCAGCCGATCATTTCCGGCGACTTGATCCACGCGGCAACGGTGTCCCGCGTGTTTTCAGAGAGTTCGAACTAAACGGGTCGCTTGGATTTGCTCTGGATCACGGACACTCTTTCGCGAACGCGATCTTCCCTCACCAGGTCGGTTACAGCCAGTTTCACCAGATCGCATCAGGGAAGCCGGTTCACAGGCTTTGAATGAACCAATACGCTGGCGGAGGCGAAGGGATGGATGATCGAGCGTCTGTGGCGATCTCCGAAGTACGAATGCGTCTATCTCTACGCATTTGAAACCGGCTCAGAAGCAAAGACCAGGATCGGCAGCTGGATACCTTATTACAACACCGAACGGCCCCGCTCGACGCATGGAATATTGATGCCAAACGAGGCCGATGAAACCCTCCGAGGCGAAGAGAAGAACGCGGCCTGAACCGAAACCAAGATCCACCTTAGACAGGGCTGCAAACTGGTTGAAAATCTGGGACCACCTCTAATTGCTACTGATGCGGGGCAACCGATGCACTTAGCAATTGCTTAGAATACTCGTGATTGGGTTTCCCCAAACGCAGAGTTTCCGAAGACAAAACCTCTACAATCTCACCATTTCTCATAACCGCCAGTTGTTCACACATATGCGCGATCACCGGAAGATCATGAGATACCATTAGATATGTAAGTCCGCGCTGCGTGCGCAAGTCGGTCAGTAGATTGAGTACTTCGGCCTGAACGCTGACATCCAATGCTGATGTGGGTTCGTCCAAAAGCAAGATGTCCGGCTCACCTGCCAAGGCCCGCGCGATAGCCACGCGTTGACGTTGGCCACCAGAGAGCTGGTGTGGGTACCGGAACCGAAACCGTTGCCCAAGCCCAACATCGTTCAGCAGGCCGGTTACACGTTTGTCGATGTTGTCCAATCCATGCAGGTGAATTGTTTCGCTGAGAACCTGATCGACGGTGTGTCGCGGGTGAAGCGAAGCATATGGATCCTGGAAAACCATCTGCACGGTTCGAAAGAAACCGCGATTTCGCTTTGCTCCAAAAAGTGGTTCTCCTTCGACCCGAATGGTGCCAGACCAATGGGGCGCGAGACCAGTTATCGCACGCAGGATAGTTGACTTACCAGACCCGCTCTCTCCGACCAAGCCGAAGCTTTCGCCTTGTATGACATTCAGGTCGGCGGACTTGACCGCATCCACGCGATCATGAGCATGACCGAACCAAACATTCAGGTCCTTGATTTCCAGTGCGGTCATTTCAACCTCTCACACTCGGCGCGTCGGACCAGGAAGGGTCGCGGGTCAGAACACTCAGGTGAGTGCGTTTGTCATCCAGCCGGGGAAGCGAGTTCAACAGGCCCTGAGTATACGGGTGCTGGGCCTGGTGCAACTTATCCGCTTTGCAGACTTCAACAATTCGACCCGAATACATAATGAGGACACGATCGCAAAACTCTGAAACCAGATTCAAGTCGTGGCTGATGAAAATTAGGCCCATTCCCCGTTCCTTCACTAGCCCGTCCATGATGTTTAGCACCTGCCGCTGAACGCTGACATCCAGCGCCGAAGTCGGTTCATCCGCAATCAGAATCTTGGGGTTGGGGATCAGCATCATCGCAATCATGATCCGCTGCCCCATTCCTCCTGACACTTCATGTGGAAATGCCCGCATTACCCGTTCGGGATCACGGATCGAGACATTCTCCAACATCTCGATCGCCATCTTTTTGGCACGTGCTTTAGAGCCGGAGTTGTGCTGAAGGTACGCCTCTGTCAACTGTTCGCCGACGGTGACCACCGGATTCAAAGAGAACTTGGGATCCTGCATCACCATGGATATCTGCTTGCCGCGCATCTCGCGCATCTCGCGCTCGGTAAGTTTCAGCAGGTCACGTCCTTCAAGATTGACGTGGTTGGCTTCGACGATACCCGGCTTTCGGATCAAGCGAAGGATGGCCCGTCCTGTCATCGACTTGCCGGACCCGCTTTCGCCCACGATCCCCAACCGTTCACGTCCCAACGAGAATGAGACACCGCGCACCGCATCAAACACGCCCTGCCGGGTTGGGAAGCGAACCCACAGGTCTTCAATGTCGAGTAAGTTCATTGCCCACCATCCTTTGGGTCAAGGGCGTCTCTCAGCCCGTCTCCCAACAGGTTGAAGGCCAGTGAAACCGTGAAAATTGCAAGCCCTGGCACCGTGGCAACCCACCAGTGATCAAGGATGAACCTGCGACCTTCGGAAATCATCGCCCCCCATTCCGGGCTTGGGGGTTGTGCCCCCAGTCCCAGAAATCCAAGGCCGGCTGCGGCCAAAATGATCCCGGCCATGTCGAGTGTGACCCGCACGATCAGAGACGAGATACAAAGTGGCCAGATATGCCGGGTGATAATCCGCAGCGGCCCAGCACCCTGAAGGCGGATCGCGTTGATATAGTCGGTCGACCGGATCGTAAGTGTTTCCGCCCGCGCCATGCGTGCGTATGGTGGCCATGCTGTCAACGAGATCGCCAGAACCGCGTTCTCGATCCCTGCTCCTAGCGCTGCAACAAAAGCCAAAGCCAGAACAAGTCGCGGAAAGGCGAGGAAGATATCGGTGATGCGCATGAGGATCACATCCGTCCATCCCCCCGCATATCCAGCGACGGTTCCGACCAAAAGGCCCGCGACCGGAGCGATGAGCGCCACCAAAGCCACAATGTACAGCGTTATCCGCGCGCCATAAATCAAGCGCGACAATATATCCCGCCCCAGACTATCGGTACCCAGCAAATGTCCTTCGGACCCGATCGGAAGCAGTCGGCTGGAGAGATCCTGAACAAAGGGATCATGCGGCGCGATAATAGGTGCAAAAACCGCAGTCATCACGAGGATTACCAGGATCGCCAACCCAACCATTGCCATCGAGTTTGATCGCAGTGTCAGCCAGCCTTTATACAAGCTGGCCAATCTGGCGTGGCGTCGGGATGTGGGTTCGTCGGTCAGCAGCCACTGACGCAAAGTCATGTCGCTCATTTCGACCTCGGATCAAAGAAACGGTACAGAAGATCGGAGAATATATTCAGGCAGATAAAGATCAGCCCGACCACAACGGTTCCTCCGAGGACGGCATTCATGTCGGCGCTCAGCAAAGCGGTCGTGATATAGCTGCCGATCCCCGGCCAGCTAAAGATGATTTCGGTCAGAACCGAGCCTTCCAACAGATTGGCGTAGCTCAGTGCGATGACTGTAATGAGCTGAACGCGTATATTCTTGAAGGCATGGCGCCAGATCACCTGCCGCTCTGACAGGCCCTTGACGCGGGCGGTAATGACATATTCCGCTGACAGCTGTTCCAGCATGAAGGATCGCGTCATCCGGCTGATGTAAGCCAGCGAATAGTACCCCAGCAAAGCAGCGGGCAGGACGATGTGAGACAATGCATTGCGGAAGACATCCCAATCCTGAGCGATAGCGCTGTCCACCAAGATGAGCCCCGTTCGCGTTGGAACCAGATCCTCATAGAAGATGTCCAGGCGACCCGGGCCACCGACCCAGCCTAGTATTCCGTAGAAGACCAGCAGCCCCATGAGCCCCAGCCAGAAGATTGGCATTGAGTAGCCAACAAGCGCGACCACACGAGCGATCTGATCGATCCAGGACCCCCGCTTCACGGCGGCAATCACACCCAGCGGAACACCCAGAAAGATGCCAATCATCACACCCAATGTCGCCAATTCCAGTGTGGCGGGGAAAACACGTGCGATGTCTTCGGATACAGGGCGCGCATTCAATAACGAGTCGCCAAAGTCTCCGTGCAGGACGTCCCAAAGATAGTACCCGAATTGTACCAGCAGTGGCTTATCCAAGCCAAGCTGTTGGTAGACCGCATCATAAGTCGATTGCGAAGCGCGTTCACCGACGATCGCCAACACCGGATCGATCGGCATGACGCGGCCAATGATGAAGGTCACGAACAGCAGACCCAGCATCGTGATTGCAATGGTACCAAGAGTTTTGAGGATGCTCTTGATCCAATGGATAAGAGGCGCCGAGCGGCGCCCCTCAGATGGTCTTTCGGCCAGTGCCATTTACTTGGTCACCTGCCAATACGACGCCGATGTGATCGCCTGACCCGTCGAGAAATCCGTCACGTTCTCACGCAATGCCGATTGCTCGATTTGCTGGAACATAACGACAAAAGGCGATGTCTCACGGAATTCAGCCTGTATCTCCTTGTACATATCCGCACGTTTCACTGTGTCGTTCTCAACCACAGCCGCATCTGTTTTTTGGGTCAGACCGCCGGTATCCCACGAATTCCGCCACGCCAACAGACCAGTTGCATTGGCCGCATCTGAGTTGTCAGGATTATAGGCAAACGTCCCCGCGTTGGTTTGCGGATCAGGATAGTCCGGACCCCATGCGCCGAGATAGACGTCCAGTTCCCGTGCACGATACCGCGCCAGAATTTGCTTGGCAGTACCGACGGTGATGTTCATCGTGATGCCAACCTGACCCAGTGCATTTTGAAGTGACTGAGCGATCTCAATACGTTCCTGCGCTTCGCGCACGCCAACTTCGATCTCAAGTCCACTTACACCGGCTTCATCCAACAGCGCTTTGGCTTTTTCAACATCGAAGCTGAACGGATTCTCATCCGATGCTCCCAGATAGGTTTGCGGCAGGAAATTCTGATGAATTGTGTACTGACCCTTCAGGAAACTGTCGCGCATCCCTTCATAGTCGATCAGGTATTTGAATGCCTGACGAACCTGAGGCTTGCTGAGCTCAGGGTGCTTCTGGTTCAGCGAGACATACATCAGACGGCCTTTAAGTTCGTCTGCAATCTTGACACCAGCGACCGAGGACACCCCTGCCACGTCTTCGGGGTTCAGGTTGCGGGCAACGTCGATATCCCCACGTTCGAGCAGTAGGCGCTGGCTGGCGCTTTCCTGAACGTGACGGACAACAACACGCTCCATCGCCGGGGCACCCAGATAGAAATCAGGGTTGGACTTCAATGTTACGCTTTCATTGGGCTTCCAACTCACCAAGCTATAGGCACCGGAACCCGCCGTGTTGGTCTTGAGCCACTCGTTGCCCAGATCACCATCTTTGTCGTGTTCCATCACTGTCTTCTTGTCGACGATGCCGCCGATGGTCGCAGTCAGACAGTTCAGAACGAAGGATGTCGCGTAGGGCTTGTCGGTTGTGATCGTCAGAGTGTTGCCATCTGCAACAATCGTTTGTTCGACATTTTCCGGCGTGAACCCAAACTGGGTAAGGATAAAGGCCGGAGTCTTATTCAGAATGATCGCGCGACGCAGTGAAAACTGAACATCTTCGGCGGTCACCGGATTGCCTGAATGAAAGGTCAGACCTTCCCTGATTTTGAAGGTGATCGATTTGCCGTCTTCCGAAACATCCCAACTTTCCGCAACATCCGGCTGATATCCTGCATCCAGATTCAACGGGTCAAAATTGACAAGCTTCTGGTAGACATTGCGGCTGACATCCGACCCGGCAAATTCAAAGCTTTCGGCAGGGTCCAGTGTTGTGATGTCGTCAATACGGTTCGCGATCACCAGCATGTTTGGCGGCGTTTCCGCGATTGCCGAAGTCGAGGTCACAGCCAGCGCTAATCCCAGCGCCGCACCGGTAAGCAATCTATTAAATGCGTTCATTTTGTCCTCTCTGTCATCAAGTTATTCACTAACGGTTACGATCCCCAAGTCTTCTCAAGTACACGCAACCAGTTTTCATGGCAGAGCTTCTTGATGAGCTCTTCGCCGTATCCATGGGTTTCCATGGCATCTCTCAATCGGGGTAGCATCGAGACGTCGGTCACATTTTCAGGCACCACTGCCCCGTCATAGTCGGAACCAAACCCAACCCGATCCTCGCCCAAAAGGCCGATCAGATGATCAAGGTGCTTCAGGACCTGTGTAAGCGGCACGTCGGACAGCATCCGACCGTCTTCGCGCAGAAATGCTGCGGCAAAATTCAACCCGACCATCCCGTCGCTTTCCGCAATCGTGCGAAGCTGGTCATCCGTCAGATTCCGCGCGTGCGGGCAGATGGCATGGGCGTTTGAATGAGTCGCAACCAGAGGTGCATCTGAATATCGCGCCACGTCCCAAAACCCTTTTTCATTGAGGTGGGACAAATCCAGCATGATGCCAAGCGCATTGCAGCGCTGCACCAGCCGTAGTCCGTGATCTGTCAATCCCTGGCCAATATCCGGTCCTGACGGATACCTGAACGGCACCCCGTGGCCAAATATGTTCGACCTGCTCCAAACCGGCCCCAGCGATCGCAAGCCTGCGGCATGAAAAACGTCGAGGGAATGCAAATCAGCATCGATCGCTTCGGCGCCTTCGATGTGGAAAATGGCGGCTATCTGACCTTGCTCCAAGCAGGCCCGGATATCCGAGGTTGACCTGACCACCTTCAAAGCGCCCAACCGTTCCAGTTCAAGCAAAGTGGCAATCTGGCTCAGGGCGGCAGGCAGGGCGTCTTCTGCGTCTATCTGATCCGGAAGCGGCAGATCATAGCTTGGTCGAACCATTTCCTCCATCTTTGCGTCGGCATCCATGGGCGAAGGAACCCAGACCGCAAAGAAACCGCCGCCAAACCCACCCTCTTGGGATTTGACTAGATCAACCGCGCCATCGAGCCCGGTAAGGAAACGAGCAGCTTCAGACAGACCACCTGACGAAGACAATTTTGACAAAACGTCGTTGTGACCGTCAAAGATAAGAGGAGAAGTATTCAACCTCGCATCACCCAATTAAGTATCGTTTCGACACAAGCTAGCAGACGCTATCATCATAATTGCAAAAATAATTGATGAGTTTTACTCATAGAGCTAGTCGGAATCATGCGGGTACCGGGGAATGAAGAAACCGCGTAATTGGCATTCGCTGCCCGAGTATCAGGCGCTGCGCGCACTCATGCAATCTGGCACAACCGCGTCGGCCGCCCGACAACTTGGTTTGTCTCAGTCTGCTGTAAGCAGGTCAGTCAGCAACCTGGAAGCTCGACTGGGCAGAACACTGTTCGAGCGGGACGCAGGCAGGTTGCGACCCACACAGGAGGCCGTAAGGCTAAATATGCGCCTGGATCCCCTTTTTGAGGCATTGGACAGGATCGATGGCCCCGGAGAAACCGTTCAGGAAACACTACGTCTCGTGGCCCCGCCCAGCTATGCACATCGATACATCGTATCCCTTATTGCCAGCTTCATTCGCGGAAACCCCGGTTTTATTGTCAATCTGGAAGTAACAACGTCGGATATGGTTACTCTCGGTGTACTTGAGAACCGCTTTGATCTGGCAGTCACCGGGATTGAGCAGAGCCGAGCTGGCATCAAACTTGTTCCATTTCGCGAATCACCAGCGGTTTGTGTCATGCGCCCCGAACATCCCCTTTCAAAACGCGCGACGCTTGCACCGTCCGACCTGCATGAACAAGAGCTGATTGCCCTGACATATCGGCATGGACGGCGCGGACAACTTGACCGGTTGCTTCATCAGGTTCGCGCCGAACCGAGAATCGTTGCCGAAGTCTCCACCTCTTTCGCCGCTGCTGACATGGCAGGTGAAGGGTTGGGGTTGGCCGTTATCAATCCCTTTCCAGTGTACCATTACCGATCTCCCGATCTGGCATTTGTCCGATTTGAATCTCCGATGCGATATCGCGGTCACTTTGTGGTTTCGGATCAAAAACCAGTCCCAAGGATCGCACGGGCTTTCATGCGTCATCTTCGACTAAATACTCCTCCTGACCCATTTTCAGACCCGAGCTAATTTCATTCTTTTGAACGTTCAGCAGTGACGACGAAATGCGCTGACATTCCAACGGAATTGGCATGTGGAGAAGATGGCCTCTACGCAGACAGGCCACCAGCGATAGTCTTCTTCACCATGTATGCCGATCCAGAATTTCGAATGATCAGTATTCATTGTTTCCGCATATCAGTTCGCACCTGCAATGAAAGTCGGGAACCCGTCCTTCGTGCCGTACTTTGGCCACTTACCCGTTCAGCTTTAGCCAATAGCGTGTGTACCGGAGTTCACCCGTTCGGGTCAGAGCCCCCTTCTCTACCAGATCCTGCAGATCCCGCGTCGCCGTGGCGCGCGACGTTCCGGTGATCGAGATATAGTTCTCAGCACTTAATCCCCCCTTGAACCCATTGGGTCCAGCCTTGAACAAACGTGCGATTACTTTGCTTTGCCGGGCGTTGAACTGATCACGAAACCGGTCATAGAAATGCGTCTTGGATATAAAGAAACCAACCCGCTCAAGCGTCACCTGCTGTGCTGTATGGACAGTCTCGGCAAACCAGATAAGCCATGGTGTCACTTCTAGTGTCTTTTGGTGACGTTCAAGTTGGTCGTAGTAGGCCTTTCGCTCTCGCTCGATCGTGAAAGCAAGAGCAATCAGGCTTGGTTGCCCAATGTTCTGTGCCAAGGACTTTTCAACCAGCGCCCTGCCCAAGCGGCCATTGCCGTCTTCAAAGGGGTGAATGCTCTCGAAATACAGATGGCTCAATCCGGCCCGGATCAGCGCGCGCAAGGGTTCAGGGCCATCCGGTGCGGTCCGATTGAACCAGATTACGAATTGTGTCTGCCATCAGCACTCATGGAACAGAATAGGTTGATTGCGTAACGGAGGATTTCAGGCTCATCGTAACCATCAGAGAGTGGAGATGAGA